>JAYWCQ010000086.1:0-3418 GCA_043780435.1 Polaromonas sp. | reverse complement strand
TTGCCAAAGAGCGCCAAGCCAAAGACGATGCGGCTCGTAGCGCAGAGCTAGCGAAGAATATCAAAGACTTGAACAAGATTGCCAGTGCGACGCCCGTTGTGCCAGCAGCTCCAGTGGTATCTGCAACTACCCCAAAAGCGGCAGTGCCGCCTGCAACAGTTGCTGTGCCTGTAGCGCCATCGGCACCTACGACACCCCCACCGCCTAAACCACCTGTGGTGGCCAAAGCGCCCGTAGTGGTCGCCCCTGTGGCTGAGCCAAGTGCACTAGACTTTTTGATGAATGATCCAGTTGTACTGCCGGCTGCCGGCGGCTTGCTCATAGCGCTTTTAGCTGGCGGTTTGTTTGCCAACAACAAGCGAAAAAAACGTAATGCGGCGGAACAAGCTGAAGACGATGCCCTGTCTGACGAGTATTTCCATGAAAAATCTTTCTTCAATGAAACGACGAATGAACCCATCATGGAACGTGAAGCGTCAGTCGTAGAAATCACTACGTCAACGCCTGTGACGCAAGAACTCGCGCCTATCATAGAAAATGTAGCGAACGAAATCACGGTACCAGCTGTGAATGCGCATGCTGTGGTGGACCCACTGACCGAAGCCAATGTCTATTTGGATTACGGACGAGATGTGCAAGCCGAAGAAATCCTCAAACATGGTCTCAAAACTCAACCGGAGAATGTTGCTGTCTACGCCAAGTTAATGGGCATTTACGCAAAACGTCGCGACGCTAAAAACTTTGAGCAAATGGCGTTGAAAGCTAACTTATTGCTGACTGAAAACGATCCGCAATGGCTAGCCCTGAGCAAACAAGGCTTTGAACTGGAACCAAACAATCCGCTGTACGCTGCAGGCGCGCCTGAAATTGATCCTTTTGAGAATATGAGCAGCACCGAATTTTTCACACGCACCGTCGCACAATTAGATCCTCAATCAGCGAAATCACCGGCCTCTGTTGATCTTGATTTAGACTTTAACTTTGCGTCGAGTTTTCCTGAACCTGTTCCGGCTAAAAAAGTTGAACCGCCCAAAACACCGTTGATGGACTTTCCAGATTTCTCGTTAGAACCAGCTGCGGTGAGTTCCGCCGCGGTTACGGCAACAGCAGCGGCTATAGCCACTGCAGCCACCCACCCAACATCTGCACCAGCCAATGCCCCCAAGGCTCTGGAATTAGATCTTGGGCATTTATCGCTCGACTTGAACAATACGGAATCAAAACCAAGCGCTGCTGCAAGTGCTGTTGGTAACGGTCCGTTAGAAACAAAATTAGCGCTGGCACAAGAGTTTCATGCCATCGGTGACAAGACTGGTGCCAAGATGCTTGTCAACGAGGTATTGATATTGGCAAATGGCACTTTAAAAACCCGTGCAGAAACTTTACTCGCCGAAATTGGCTAAGGCTGCAGTTTTAAAATCTGGATTGTGCGCCATCTCGTGAGGATTGCGCTTGGGGTTAGTTACAACGGTAGCGCCTACCAAGGCTGGCAAAGCCAGCTCTCCCGCCTGACGGTTCAAGACAAACTAGAGACTGCTTTGGGTAAATTCACCCAAAGCCGAGTCTCTACTTTGTGCGCTGGCCGTACCGATTCTGGCGTGCACGGCTTGATGCAAGTGGTGCACTTTGATACGGATGCCGAGCGCGAACCCAGCTCTTGGGTGCGCGGCACCAATGCTTACCTTCCGAAAGACATCGCCGTTCAATGGGCGCAGATCATGCCCAGAGAGTTCCACTGCCGTGCCAGCGCCACTGCGCGGCGCTATGCCTACGTGGTGTTGGAATCTGCGGTGCGACCCAGCGTGGAAGCCGGTCGCGTAGGCTGGGTTCACCATGGTTTGGATGCTGATTCTATGCAGCAAGCGGCCAGTTATCTGCTCGGCGAACACGATTTCAGCTCTTTTCGGGCGTCAGCCTGCCAAGCTTTGTCCCCCGTCAAAACCATGCAGCGCATAGCTATTTCAAATCGCGGTGAACCCATGCAACGCTATTGGCGTTTTGAATTCGAGGCCAATGCTTTTTTGCACCACATGATACGCAACATCATGGGCTGCTTGCTGATGGTGGGTGATGGCCGTCAGCCGCCAGAATGGATACTGGACGTGCTGGCTAAACGTGACCGTGACGCAGCAGCCCCTACGTTTTCACCCGATGGTTTGTACTTTTTAGGCCCGGTTTACCCAGACAGCTGGGGGTTACCTAAACAAACAGCAGCTTTTGATTGGTTGCCTTAGCGTTCTAAATCGACCGCAATGGACTAAGATTGCAGGCTATGACGACTTTTGCTACAAATTCCGACCTCCCCGCACAGCGCACCCGCATCAAAATCTGCGGTTTAACCCGTGAACAAGACGTCGATGCAGCCGTTGCAGCAGGTGCTGACGCCATCGGTTTTGTGCTATATAAAGCCAGCCCGCGATACGTCTCACCCGAGCGTACCGCCGAACTGGCAAGCCGTCTCCCCCCTTTTGTGACGCCAGTGCTACTGTTTGTCAATGAAAATACTACTAATATCATAGCAGCTCAAGCAATAAATACGTCGGCCACAATCCAATTTCATGGTGATGAAACACCTGAGATGTGTGCCGCCATCCATCGCCGCTTTATCCGAGCTGCTCGAATACCCCTAGGACCAGACGCAGCCCAGTTTGACCTAGTAAAATACGCTCAAGATTATTCACAAGCCCAAGCTATCTTGCTCGACGCTCATGTTGAGGGTTATGGCGGCGGCGGTAAAACATTCAATTGGTCACTGCTTCCAACAAACGTCAACGCTCACCTCGTCTTAAGTGGTGGGCTGAACGCTGCCAACGTGACCGATGGCATTTTGCAGGTCAGGCCGCGCTGTAAAACGCTGGCCGTCGACGTCAGTTCTGGCGTCGAAGCAACTGACTCGCAGGGAAACACCCTCAAAGGCATCAAAGATGTCAACAAAATCCATCAGTTCATCCAAGCCGTACGCGCTGCGGATGAGCAATTTAATTCAAAAAATTAAAGCTCTTTAAAGAATTTTTTAGAAAATATCACCATGTTTGACTACCAACAACCCGACACCAAAGGTCATTTCGGTATTTATGGCGGCAGTTTTGTGTCTGAAACGCTGACGCACGCCATCAACGAACTCAAAGACGCCTACGCCAAATACCAGCACGACCCCGCGTTTATTGCAGAGTTCAAGTCGGAATTGGCTCATTTCGTAGGCCGCCCTTCCCCCATCTACCATGCTGCCCGCATGAGCCGCGAGCAAGGTGGGGCGCAAATCTTCCTGAAACGTGAAGATTTGAACCACACGGGCGCCCACAAAATCAACAACACCATTGGCCAAGCCATGCTCGCTAAACGCATGGGCAAGCCCCGTGTGATTGCTGAAACTGGCGCTGGCCAGCACGGCGTCGCCACAGCCACCATCTGTGCCCGC
>JAYWCQ010000085.1:0-10323 GCA_043780435.1 Polaromonas sp. | reverse complement strand
GCACTGTAATCGGCCTGACCCTGATTGCTCTTGCCGCCACGGGCACCGTCGGCTGGTGGGGCTGGCTGGGCGTGCTGCCGCTCATCACGGCGGCCGTCGGCTGGTGCCCGCCGTATTCGCTGCTGGGCTGGAACACCTGCCGGGCGAAAACCACGCCCTGAAGTCCTGCGGTGTCATCAAAAAAAGCAACCTGCGGGCTGCTTTTTTTATGTTCGGCGGGCGTTGACTACCGTGTGACCACGGCGAGCTACAGGTATTCACCGCTCCTCACCGTGAACTCAGCGCTGTTTACACCTATTTACCTTGTCAGCCTTCAACGTGAACCGATGCAACGGCCGGTACTGTGCGCTCTTAAATTTATAGCTGCTTGCGCACGTATTTATTGGGCTTCAGCGCTTTTTTTATTCTGGTTTCAACCTGGCGGGCGTTCGCGCCAGGCAGTTGGCAAACTCAAAACTGCGGCGTAGCATGCAGCGGCCGTCCTTTGCGTCTTTCATGCCTCACCTCAAGGAGACTTCATGACCCACGTTGCGCCCGATTCATTCATGGACTCGTCAATGAATTCGTTACTCACTGCACCGCCCCGCACTGCGACTTCGTTCCAGCGCTTTGGCCTGGGTCTGGCTGCGGTGGCGCTGGCCGCTGCGCTGCCGTGGAATGCCTTGGCACGCGAGCCCGGCAAATCGCTGGGTCTGCCGCCGGGCCTCACGCTGCCGCCGACGACCGAAGCAGTGCCGCCCGCCCCACCTTGGGACGGTCAGGCCTACAAAGGCGGCGTGGTGTCGGTCTCGCATCCGCTGGCGGCCAAAGCCGGTGCCGATGTGCTGGCGCGCGGCGGCAATGCGATTGATGCTGCGGCGGCTATCCAGTTCGTGCTGAACGTGGTCGAGCCGCAGTTCTCAGGCATTGGCGGTGGCGGTTTCATGATGATTCACCTTGCCAAAAAAGACAAAACCTTTGCCATCGACGGTCGCGAAAAAGCGCCCGCTGCTGCCACGCCAACGCAGTTCGTATTGACCGGCGTGCCTGCGGCGCAACGCTTCACCATTGCATCAACCAGCGGCCTCGCGGTGGGTGTGCCGGGCACGCTGGCTGCCGTTGATACCGCGCTGCGCAGCTGGGGCACCATTTCGCTGTCGGAGTCGCTGCAGCCCGCCATCCGCGCGGCGGAAGACGGCTTTCGCATCAACCGCTTTCTGGCCGCCAACATCGTGGGCGACGGCGGGCGCACGTTCTTCCAGCCTGAAACCGCGGCTATTTTCCGCCCCGGCGGCGTGCCGCTGGCGACCGGCGACTTGCTCAGGCAACCTGATCTGGCCAAGACCTTCAAGCTGATTGCCGCGCAGGGCCCCAAGGTGTTCTACCAGGGTGAAATTGCGCAGGCCATCGTCGCGGCGCAGCTGCGCACCCGCACGCCAACGCCCGCCGAGGGCGCTGGCCGCATGACGCTGCAAGACCTGACCAACTACCGGGCGGTGATTCGCGAGCCGATCAAGGTCAACTACCGCGGCTGGACGGTGGCGGCCATGTCGCCGCCGTCGTCAGGCGGGCTCACTGTCGGCCAAATGCTGGGTCTGGTCGAGCGCTTCCCCATCGGCGACGCCGCGCAGGGCTACGGCTTTGGTGGACGCAACACATTGCATGTGATGACCGAGGCGATGCGCCTGGCCTTTGCCGACCGGGCGGTGTGGATGGGCGACGAAGACTTCGTGCCGGTGCCTAAAGTCGGCCTGGTCAATAAAGACTACATCGCCAGCCGCTCGGCCATGATCAATCCCACCGCGCGCATGGCCCCTCCTGTCGCTGGCAACCCACTGCCTTTTGATGCGGCAATGACCGGCAACAAGAAAACGAATCTGGGCGTGAGCAAGGACGAAGAAGAAAAGCCGTCGCACACCACGCATTACTCGGTCGTTGACAAATGGGGCAACGTGGTCAGCTTCACCACGACCATCGAATCAACCTGGGGCACTGGCATCACGGTGCCGGGCTACGGCTTTTTGCTGAATAACGAGTTGACCGATTTCAACTTCGACCCGACCGTGAACCCCGCCACCGGCAACCCCGGCGCCAATGACTTGGCGGCCAACAAGCGCCCGCGCAGCTCGATGGCGCCTGCCATCGTGTTCCGCGGCCGCGAGCCCGTGGCCGCCTACGGCTCACCCGGCGGGGCGACCATCATCAATTCGGTCTTCAACGTGACGTTAAATCTCATTGACCACCACATGTCAATCCAGCAGGCCATCAACGCGCCGCGTTGGTCGGTGACGGGTGCGGCGGGCAACATCTCATGCGAGGGCGTCGAGGCCTTCATGCAGCCGAAGTTCAGCACCGCCACGCAAGACTATCTGCGCGGCCTGGGCCACCAGGGCTTGGGCGCGGCGGGGAGCAACGGCTGCCTGAGCACGATCGGCTCGGTGCAGGGCGTGGTGATGGATTTGCGCAGCGGGCGGCAATATGGCGGTGCTGACCCGAGGCGCGAAGGCACGGTGATTGGCCTGAAACCGAACAAAGCGGCGAAAGCAAATCGCAACGATGACAACGTCGATGACAACGTCGATTGATGACTCGTTGTAAGTAAAATTGGCTTGTAGCCGAAGCAAAACGTGCGCAACGCGCTATTAAAACCGTAGCGACAGTCGCTCTGGAGCGGTCACTGCGCCTACGGTTTCGGTCGCTTGCTCGAGATTGACGGTGTGGGTACGGTCACCGTGCTCGCAGTACCGCATCAGCGTGACGAGGACTATCACTGAGCGTGGGAATTTGGACGTCTGCGACGCTATCGTTTTTATAGCTGCTTGCGCACAATTTACGAGGGCTGGAGCATGTTTTTGCTTATAAATAGCCAGGATTACCCGCGCTTCGGAGTGTTCAGCCCCTTTTCGGCCGCAGGGCGCGCGACGAACGCAGCGAGCGCCCGCGTGACACTCGAAAATTTGTCGATTCCCACCAGCTCGCCGGCGCCATAAAAACCGATCAGGTTGCGCACCCACGGAAAGGTCGCGATGTCGGCAATCGTGTAATCGTCGCCCATGATCCATGGCGCGACTGGACAGCCGCTGGTCCAGCACGCCGAGCAGCCGCTTCGACTCGTCAACATGACGGTCGCGCGGCCGCTTGTCGTCGTAGTCTTTGCCGGCAAACTTGTGGAAGAAACCGAGCTGCCGAAACATCGGGCCGACGCCGCGCATCGGCCACATCAGCCACTAAATCGTCTCGTAGCGGCCTGCGGCATCCTGGGGTATGAACTGCCCAGTCTTTTCCGCCAGATAGATCAGGATCGCACCCGATTCAAACAACGCCAGCGGCTGGCCGCCCGGCCCGTTCGGGTCCAGCATGGCCGGGATTTTGTTGTTCGGGTTGAGCGAGAGAAATTCCGGCGATGTCTGGTCATTCTTGCCAAAGTCCACCAGATGCGGTTCGTAAGGCAGCCCGGTCTCTTCCAGCATGATCGACGCCTTCACGCCGTTGGGCGTCGGCAGCGAGTAAAGCTGGATGCGGTCCGGGTGCTGGGCGGGCCATTTTCGGGTGATGGGTAGGTGGAGAGTTTGGTCATGGTGGGGGTTGTGCAAGGAACAGAGACGGTACTTGCAAGCCATTGAAATAAACCAATTCAGGTGTCA
Organism: Polaromonas sp.; assembly: GCA_043780435.1. Taxonomy (GTDB): domain Bacteria; phylum Pseudomonadota; class Gammaproteobacteria; order Burkholderiales; family Burkholderiaceae_C; genus Aalborgiella. Next base: position 6,700 of record JAYWCQ010000085.1, on the reverse strand, counting down.
GTTTCGACGCAAGCGGAAATTATAGGCCTGGTGTCCTTAAATTAATGCCTCATAATTAACCTATTGGAAAATAAACAATTCACGTTTATTGAGTTATCCAAGTATTTGCCTGAAGGTAGTCAAACCCTATATGGGGGGAAGTGAAGTTCGATCAAAAACTCTGAGGTTTTTTATTCCATCGTAGCCTGCCGTAAAATTACTTTGATCTAAACGTAACTTAATTTAAACGTGTGCTCATCAAACCGTCCAAATAAAGCTTGAACAAATATGAAAATAATTACTTTATACAATCACAAAGGAGGAGTCTCGAAAACCACCTCGACCTTCAATCTAGCAAGCTATCTAGCGGACACGGGCAAAAAAGTGTTAATGGTCGATGCTGACCCCCAGTGCAATCTAACAGAGGTCGCATTAGCTCCAGTGATCCAGCAACTAGATGCAAAAGCAGCAACGTCAACCACAGCGAAAATCAATGAGCTTCCGGGAACCAGTGTTCTTGATGCTCTTAATCAGAGAATCAAAGGCGATGCAGCGTTCATCGACCTATCTAAAGTTAAACCGTATAAGGTGCGGCAGAATCTTTATCTTCTTCGAGGTTCTGTCGATTTAAGCTCAGTTGAAGATGATTTGGCCGAAGCGCATGTTCAACGCATGAGCATGAGAACGAACCTTATGCGAACATATGTCTCGATCGGAGACTTTCTTACAAGACTCGCAGAAAAGGAAGGATACGACTACGTATTTATTGACGTTGGCCCAAGTTCGGGCGCACTTACCCGAGCATTTTTTCTTGTGTGTGATGCATTTTTTCTCCCGGTTGCTCCCGATCGCTTTAATGTACAAGCAATAGGTACGCTATCCACCATTTTAAATCGATGGATGTCTGAACATGCATTAATTCTAAAGCAGTATAAAGATCTTGATCTTCCGATTCGACCAGGAACACCTGCTTTCCTAGGTGCAATTGTCCAAGCTTTTAAACTATATGCGGGAAAACCAAAACCTGCTTATCAGCTGTGGATGACTAGAATTCCAAAAGAAATTATTTCTACTTTGAAACCAGTGATGCTTAAGCATGGTAAAAGCGCTATGTACCTTCCGACAAATCAAAAACCCGTCGCGGTAGAAATCCCAGACTTCAATCAACTGGCTCCTCTAATGCAGGAGGTCGGAAAAGCCGTCTTTAATATTGCACAAAATGATACTGCACGTATTACAGATAGTGGAAAACCATGGCTTGGAAATAACTGGACGGAGGCCGAGAAAAGAATGGCAGACTATAAAAGTCGTTTTGAAAAATTAGCTCAATTAGTCAATGATCTCTAATAGATTGGCGCCAAAAATGTTTCCTGAGCTACAACAGTACTACGTGGCCTTCTTAGATGTACTTGGTTTTTCAGAAATGGTGAAAAGCGATGTCGGGAAAAAATCAAGCATTTTTCTAACCAAACTTTTTCGATGCCACCAAGGTGCGTCACACATATTTGGAAATGATCCAACTTGCTCAATTACACAGTTTTCTGATGCGGTTGTTGTTGCGCGACCATATGAGGCCGAGCATTTTGAATCCTTTGTTAGTATGGTAGCAAAGTATCAACGGCTTTTATTAGATGAGGAATTACTTTGTCGCGGCGGTATCGCCGTCAATAAGCATTTTTCAAATGGTTCGTTTACTTTCAGTGCTGGCTTGATTGATGCATATCGTGTTGAAAGCGAATTCGCACGATTTCCTCGTGTAGTGGTTTCGTCGGAAGTAATTGAACTTATTTACCCGGATCAAGGAAAAATATCTTCGATGCTTGTTAGAGAAGATGATGGCCTTTTTTTCGTTGACTACATGGGCATAACCGCTAAGACTAAACCTAAGAAATTGGGCGATGCAGTGGCAAACATTGTTAAAGATTTGATGACAAGTCCAATCCCGTCAGTCCGTGAAAAGGGAATGTGGCTTGCGTCTTATTCGGACGCTGTGCTCGGAACTAATCACAAGTCACCGCGTTTTACCGGAAAGCAAGTTCGGACAGAGATAGCCTACCCGCAGTCCGCACGCCCACAACTTTTACCCGCGAAAAGAAGGGCTTAATAATCCCCACCCCCACCATGCGCCAGGCTCTCAAACTTGGTGATCCGGTTGATAAACGCCAGTTTCACCGTGCCGGTCGGGCCGTTGCGCTGCTTGCTGATGATAACTTCGGCCACGCCCGGTTCCTTACACGCTTCCTTGGTGTAGTACTCGTCGCGGTAGATGAACATGATGATGTCGGCATCTTGCTCGATGGCACCCGACTCGCGCAAGTCGCTCATCATGGGTCGCTTGTCGGGGCGTTGCTCCACGCTTCGGTTGAGCTGCGACAACGCGATCACCGGGCATTTCAGCTCACGTGCCAGCATTTTCAGACCCCGGGAAATCTCGCCCAGTTCGGTGGCGCGGTTCTCGCCATCGCTGCTGGAGCCGCTCATCAGTTGCAAGTAGTCCACCACAATCAGACCGAGCTGACCACACTGCCGGGCGAGGCGGCGGGCATTGGCGCGAAGCTCGCTAGACGTCAGACCGGCACTTTCGTCAATGTGCAACGAGATGGTGCGCAGCTTTTCAATCGCTTCCGACAGGCGTGGCCACTCGTCATCGGTCAGCTTGCCCGTGCGCAAATGCCCCTGGTCAATACGTCCGATCGAACCCACGATACGCACCGCCAACTGGGCGGCGCCCATTTCCATCGAAAACACCGCCACAGGAAGGCCTTCATTCAGGGCCACGTGCTCGGCAATATTGATGGCCAGCGCCGTTTTACCCATGGAAGGGCGGGCTGCCAGCACGATCAGATCGCCGGCCTGCAGGCCGGCTGTCAGGCGGTCCAGGTCGTAGAAGCCCGTCGGCACACCGGTCACGTCGTTGGGGTTATCGGCCATCTCCTGCACGCGGTCCAGCAACTTGACCACCAACGAATCCATGGCCTGGAAGCCCTGGTTGTTGCGCTTGCCCTGCTCGCCGATATTGAAAATCTTCTGTTCCGACTCATCCACAATGTCGGCCACTGGGCGCCCCTTGGGGTTGAACGCATTGGTGGCAATTTCGTCACTGGCGCTCACCAGCTTGCGCAACAGGGAGCGGTCCCGCACGATCTCAGCGTAACGGCGAATATTGCTGGCACTGGGCACATACTGGGCCAACGAATTCAGATACGCCAAGCCACCGATTTCTTCGGCCCGGCCCTGGTTTTGCATGTGCTCGAACACGGTGATCACATCCGCCGGTTTGCTGGCATTGACCAACGCGCCAATGGCGGCATAGATCAGGCGATGTTCATAGCGGTAAAAGTCGTTGTCCATCAGGATGTCACCGACCCGGTCCCAGGCCGCGTTGTCCAGCAACAGGCCCCCCAGCACACTGGATTCGCCTTCAATGGAGTGCGGTGGCACGCGCAGTTGGGCAATTTGGCGATCTTGACCGTATTCGTCGACTGGGGAAAGGACGGTGGTGGACATGGATTGGGATGTTCCTTGAAGCCTCTGATGCTAAGTGCTAGCCCATGCGGCGGCAATGGTAATGGCTGGGCAGAAGCTGTGGAAAAGATGTGGATTGCGCGGGATAAGCACTAGCTGCAAAAACAAAAGCCGCCAGGGCGAACCCTTGCGGCTTTTTGTAACAGTGCCAACCCTTGCGGGCCGGCCTGTTGCTTTTAGGCGGTTTCGCCGTACACGGAAACGGTGATGTCGACCACCACGTCGGTGTGCAGAGCCACAGCAACCGTGCTTTCGCTAACGGTCTTGATGGGGCCCAAAGGCATACGGATTTGCGACTTGACAACTTTGTAGCCATTCTTGACCAGCTCTTCAGCGATGTCAGAATTGGTCACGGAGCCAAACAAACGGCCATCCACACCGGCTTTTTGCGTCAGCTTGATGGTGGTACCACCGAGCTTTTCGCCCAGAGCCTGGCACTCGGCCAGTTTGGCGGCTGCAGCTTTTTCCAGCTCAGCGCGCTTGGCTTCAAAAGCAGCTTTGGCGGCTTCGGTGGCGCGGCGTGCGCGGCCCGAAGGAATCAAAAAGTTACGTGCGTAACCGTCCTTGACCTTGACGATATCGCCCAGGTTGCCCAGATTCACGACCTTGTCGAGCAGAATAATTTGCATGTTCGTACTCCTTAGATCTTGTGCTGGTCGCTGTAAGGCAGCATCGCCAGAAAGCGAGCGCGCTTGATAGCGGTGTTGAGCTGGCGCTGGAAAATCGCGCGGGTGCCGGTCAGGCGTGCGGGAATGATCTTGCCGTTTTCGGCGATGAAATCACGCAAAGTGTCGATGTCCTTGTAGTCGATCTCTTCGACGCCGGTCACCGTGAAGCGGCAAAAGCGCTTGCGCTTGAACAGCAGGTTCTGTGCAGGGCGCTTGGGGCGCTTGTCTTTGTTGAATTTTTTGAACGTGGCCATGTGGGCCTCCTAAAAAACTAATCTTGCGAAAATTCTTGAATATGAAAAACGATGCTTTTGCCGTGACGGGCGTTGCCTAGAAAACCGTTGAACCTCCAGACACTGCCAATGGGTTGTTTGACCAACCGCTCTGCCAATGCGCCGAAAGCCACTGCTTTCACTGCCACCTTGATTTGCCGGGCCTGCCCGGCTTCCTGTGTTTCAGACTCGTGTTCGAGCTGCAGGTTCAGGGCAGGTATTCCAGCGGGCGTGTAGCGCAGGGCATCCAGCTCTGCAATACAGGCGCCTAAAACAAGGGAATTCAACAAGTGAATTGGCAGGCACTCTCTCCGTCAACAAAAACGCCGTTAAGCGTTGTATTCAGCCTGTTGTGTCTTGCGTGTTTCTTCGCGCTCCACGGTCTTCATCATGGACGAAGGGCCGGTATCAGCCTTCTTCTTCAGCACGGTCAGGTGGCGCAGCACGGCGTCGTTGAACTTGAACGCGTGTTCCAGTTCGGCCATCACGGGCTGATCAGCTTCGATGTTGACGCACAGGTAATGGGCTTTGGCAAGCTTGTTGATCATGTAGACCAACTGGCGACGACCCCAGTCTTCGACGCGGTGAACTTTACCGCCGCCGGCTGTGATCATGCCCTTATAGCGCTCCAGCATGGCTGGAACTTGTTCGCTCTGATCCGGATGGATCATGAGAATGATTTCATAGTGACGCATTAAAACTCCTTTTGGTTAGTCCATTTGATGGATTCATCTGGACGACCCGACCATTGCTTTAAAAGCCGGGTGTTTAAAAATAAGCTACCCTCAGCGTCAGACGAGGTGCAGCAAGGCGAAGCTCATGATTATATGCCGAAGCGCCAAAACTGACTAAACCGTGCTGGAATCTCCATCAGAAATGCCTTAAGTCCCCGCCACCATTGAATAGTTTGCTATCAAATTTAGCGTTGTTCGGATGCGCCGAGGAACCTGAGCCGATTGAACCTTTGATGCAGTGAAGTTTCCACTCACTACAATGCACCCGTGTTCGCAAGAACACATCCGCTAGGGGTGTTGTCACCGCAAAATTTTTGCGCTGCCGACTGAGAAAGTCCCTTTGAACCTGATTGAGGTAATCCTCGCGCAGGGAAGCTTGTCAAAAGAACTAGTGCCGCCGTTGAGCGCGACGTGGTTTTCCGTGAGCGCCCTGCCGTGTTGAAGTGAAACACATATGGCACATGACGCGTCTACCATTCCTGCCGACTTGCTGACATTCCTTGCCCTGCGCGAGGCCGGTGACAGTGACTTCAACGCCATGGCATTGCGACTGTTTGCGCATCAAGCCATGCACAACGCACCTTTCCGGCGCTTTTGCCAACTGCGTGGCAAGACACCCCGCACCGTCAACCACTGGCATGACATTCCCGCCGTGCCCATCAACGCCTTTAAAGACCTGACTTTGAGTTGTGCGCCGCCGGCGACTTGTGAGCGCGTGTTCATGACCAGTGGCACCACGCGGGGCAACGTCAAAGGCTGCCACTACCACCCTGCCCTCGATGTCTACGACACCTCAATGCGGCTGAACTTTGCGCATCATGTGATGCGAGGCCAGGCAAACATTCGCATGGGCGTGCTCTTTCCCGACGAGTTGGCCCTGCCTCACTCATCGCTGGCGCATTACCTGCAATTGGCGCTGCGTCACTTTGGCACTGCCGACAGCGGGCACTTCATGAGTACAGACGGCTTGGACGTGGTGGGCCTTTGCGCGGCACTCAGCCACGCGCAAGTTACAGGCGAACCTTTTGCGCTGCTTGGGGCCAGCTACAGCTTGGTGCACGCCATGGATACCCTGCGGGCTCAGAACTTGACATTTACCTTGCCCGAAGGCAGCTGGTTACTTGACACTGGCGGGTTCAAGGGGCAATCGCGCGCGATTGAAATGGACTCGTTTTACGACCAGCTCTCCGTCACCTTTGGTGTACCGCGTTCGCGCTGTATCAACATGTACGGGATGACCGAACTTAGCACTCAGTTTTACGACGCGGGCAACGCCACGGTGCCCGCGGTCAAACGCGGGCCGCACTGGATTCGCTCCCGCGTGATCGACCCCATCAGCGGTCAAGAGATGCCGCACGGACAACGTGGGATCTTGGTTCACACCGACCTGGGCAACTACAACGCTGTCACGACCCTCCTGACTGAAGATGTGGGCGTCGCCACCAACGATGGGTTTGTCTTGCTGGGCCGCGCCCAAGGCGCGCAAGCCAAAGGCTGCTCGCTAGCGGTAGAAGACTTTTTG
>JAYWCQ010000084.1:0-5341 GCA_043780435.1 Polaromonas sp. | reverse complement strand
AACGAACGAAAAACAAGAAACGAAATCAGTACATACCCGATATCTCATGACTAGGATTCAATACGATCAATGGGGGAAAGGCCATAAGCGCAATTTTTGCTTCCCAACTGACCATAGCTTGGCCAAGCCATGCGGTTCAACAATCAAAAACCAAACAATCATCGCGCCAAAAATCATCAGCTCAGCATGTGAAGCCGCAGCTGTTGACACATTCAAACCAAATAAACCGCCTAAAAATGGCAGAAACTGACTGAGGAAAATGGGCAGCAGCACGATAAAAGCAGCACCGAAAAAGCTACCCATGATAGAACCCATGCCACCGATGATGACCATGAACAGCAGCTTGAACGACAGATCCACCGAGAACGCCGCTGGCTCCCACGAACCCAGATACACAAAGCCCCACAGCGCGCCTGCGATGCCAATGATGAACGAGCTGACTGCAAACGCACTGAGCTTGGCATACATGGGGCGAATCCCGATCACAGCGGCGGCCACGTCCATATCCCGAATCGCCATCCACTCGCGGCCAATCGCGCTACGCACCAAATTCTTGGCCATCAAGCCCAACACCGCCAAAATCGTCAAGCAAAACAAATACTTTGAAATCGGACTTTCAATCGGCATGCCAAACACTTGCAAACCGGATACGGAGACCGAACCAGAAGGTGAGTCGTTGGTAAACCATTTGATGCGCAAAAACATCCAGTCGCTGAAAAACTGTGCTGCCAAAGTAGCCACCGCCAAATATAAACCCTTGACACGCAAGCTAGGCAGGCCAAACAAAATACCGAATGCCGTGGAACACAAGCCGCCCAAAATCAAAGCTGGAATTAACGGCATGCTCGGAATGCGTACAAAGAAGTTGAACGCAGCATAGGCACCCACCGCCATGAACGCGCCAGAACCCAAAGAGATTTGACCGCAATAGCCCACCAAAATATTTACCCCCAGCGCCGCCAAAGCCATGATCAAGAAGGGAATAAAAATCGCCCGAAACATGTAGTCGCTACCCAACAAAGGCACTGCTACAAAAGCAAAGGCCATGAGTGCGAGCACAGCCCAGCGGTCTTGCGCAATCGGGAAGATTTGCTGATCGGTACGGTAATTGGTCTTAAATTGACCGTTTTCTCTGTAAAACATTTTGTTTTAATTGCTTTCAGTATGAAGGAGTAAGGGTAGCTTTGTGATGAATAAGTTCAATCATTTACACCCGGTCAATGATTTTTTCGCCAAACAAACCTTGTGGACGGAACAGCAAAAAGATCAGCGCGAGAACATAGGCAAACCAGATTTCAATGCCACCACCGACATAGGGGCCAAGGAAAACTTCAGACAATTTTTCCCCCACACCGATGATCAAACCACCAATAATCGCACCAGGTACAGACGTCAAACCACCCAAAATCACAACCGGCAAAGCGCGCAGTGCAACCGTCGTCAATGAAAACTGAACGCCCAATTTAGAACCCCAAATCATGCCGGCCACCAAAGCAACAATACCCGCGACAAACCAAACAATCACCCAAATACGGTTGAGTGGAATGCCGATACTTTGTGCCGCTTGGTGGTCGTCAGCCACAGCGCGAAGCGCGCGACCAGTTGCCGTTTTCTGAAAAAATAGACTCAGGGCGGCAACCAGTACCGCAGCAATCAGTGCAGCATACAGATCTTCTTTGTTGATCAAAATGCCACCTTGAAACACGCTTTCAAACGCCATGATGGGTTCTTTGGGCATGCCAATATCGATCTTGTAAATGTCGCTGCCAAAAATGGTTTGCCCCAAACCATCTAGGAAGTAGCTGATACCTAAAGTAGCCATCAGCAGCGTCGTACCCTCTTGGTTCACCAAGTGGCGCAGCACCAGCTTCTCAATCACCCAAGCCACCACAAACATGATGATGCTGGCGATGATGAAGGCGGCAACATTGGCCAGGATGGGGTTGTCTATCCCTGTCCAGGCTGGAATCCAGACAGCAAAGCGTGCCATGGCCAACGCTGCAAACAGCACCATCGCGCCTTGCGCAAAGTTAAACACGCCTGATGCTTTGAAAATCAGCACAAAACCCAACGCGACCAGTGAGTACAGCATGCCAGCCATCAGGCCGCCGAGTAATGTTTCTAGAAAAAATGCCATGATTCTTTGTCCTTAGTGTGACGTGCCGAGGTATGCGCTGATCACCTCTGGGTTGTTGCGCACCTCGTCGGGCGTGCCATCGCCAATTTTTTTACCGTAATCGAGTACCACCACGCGGTCGGAAATATCCATCACCACGCCCATGTCGTGCTCAATCAACACAACCGTCGTGCCATATTCGTCGTTGATATCCAGCACAAAGCGGCACATGTCTTGCTTTTCTTCCAAATTCATACCGGCCATGGGCTCATCAAGCAGCAGCACTTGCGGCTCCATCGCTAAAGCTCGCCCCAAATCAACACGCTTTTGTAAACCGTAGGGCAATTGACCAACGGGTGTTTTGCGATAGGCTTGAATTTCCAAAAAGTCGATGATGTGCTCGACAAACTCGCGGTGGCGTACTTCTTCTCGCTCCGCCGGACCAATACGCAAGGCTTGCATCAAAATATTGCTCTTGATGCGCAGGTTGCGGCCAGACATGATGTTGTCAATCACGCTCATGCCTTTGAACAATGCCAAATTCTGAAAGGTGCGTGCAATGCCCATGGTCGCCACTTGGTGGCTGTCCATGTGGCTGAATGTTTGGCCCTTGAAACTGATACTGCCTTGCTGAGGGGTGTAAACGCCGTTGATGCAGTTCAACATCGAGCTTTTACCCGCGCCATTCGGGCCAATGATGGCGCGCACTTCATGCTCACGTACGTCGAACGAAATATCGCTCAGCGCTTTGACGCCGCCAAACGCTAGGCTGATGTTTTTGACGTCAAGAATAACGTCGCCGATTTTTTTAGTTGCCATGGTTGTTCTTTAAATTTTCAAGCTGCAGCCAAAACTGACGATTTCGTGGGCGCATAAATTGTGGCGTCAGAAAGTTTCAATGTCGCGCTGACGCTGCCTGAACGACCATCTTCAAATTTCACAACGGTTTCGATGAACTGTTCGGTTTTACCGGCATACAAGCCGTCTACCAATGCTGAATATTTATCAGCGATGAAACCGCGTCGCACTTTATTGGTTCGCGTCAACTCGCCATCATCTGCGTCCAGCTCCTTGTGCAAGATCAGGAAGCGGCTCACCTGACTGCCCGCCAACATGGTGTCTGCGCTTAAATCGACGTTGACCTTTTCAATACATTCTTTGATGAGCTGATACACCTCAGGCTTTTGCGCCAAATCGGTGTAACCGGCGTAGGATAAGTTACGTCGCTCTGCCCAATTACCCACGGCGTCAAAATCAATATTGATCATGACGCAAACTTTTTCGCGGCCATCGCCATAAGCAACAACTTCTTTGATGTGCTGGAAAAACTTGAGCTTGTTTTCTACATATTTGGGTGCAAACATCGCACTGTCAAACACACCGCCTTGAATACGGCCTACGTCTTTCACACGGTCGATTATTTTCAAATGCCCATGTGCATCCAGAAAGCCTGCATCACTGGTGTGGTACCAGCCGCCTTCAGTCAACACTTCATCGGTCGCCGCTTTATTTTTGTAATATTCTTTGAACAAACCGGGGGATTTGACCAAAATTTCACCGTTGTCCGCCACTTTGATTTCAACACCATTGCACGGCATGCCCACCGTGTCAGATCGAGCTTGGTTGTCCGGTTGTTGGCACACAAACACCGCTGTTTCGGTTGAGCCGTACAACTGCTTCAAGTTGATGCCGATGGAGCGGTAGAACGTGAACAAGTCAGGGCCAATCGCTTCACCAGCGGTGTAGGCCACGCGCACACGGCTCATGCCTAGGTTGTTGCGCAGTGGGCCATAAACCATCCAATTACCCAGTGCATATTTCAAACTATCGAGCATGCCCACAGACGTTCCATCCGTCTTTGCGGGACCCACTTTTTTCGCGACTGTCATAAAGTAGCTGAACATCTTGCGTTTGATAGCGCCGGCGTCTTCCATGCGAATCATCACGCTGGTGAGCAAACCTTCAAACACGCGCGGCGGTGCAAAGTAGTAGGTTGGACCCACTTCTTTCAAGTCAATCGTCGTTGTCGCGGCCGATTCTGGGCAGTTCACCACATAGCCGCAAGCCAGCCACTGCGAGTAGCTGAAAATGTTTTGTCCGATCCAGGCGGGGGGCAAATAAGCCAACACTTCTTCTGCAGAGGTCAATTTGTCAAAGCCAGCACCAGACTCAGCGGCATTGAGCAAGCTGTTGTGCGTGTGCACCACACCTTTGGGATTGCCCGTGGTACCAGACGTGAAAAACATGGCGGCCACATCTTCTGGTCGCGCTTTTTCAACTTCTGTTTTGAAAAACCCGTTATGTTTTGCCGCAAACGCTTTGCCACTGTCCAGCAAAGTTTCCAAACTCGCCAAACCTGGTTCGTCGTATTTGCGCAAACCGCGTGGGTCGTCAAAGTAAATATGGGTCAGCAACGGGCATTGCGGGCGAATCTCTAACAACTTATCAACTTGCTCTTGGTCTTCGGCAAAAGCAAATTTGACATCTGCATTGTTGATGGGAAACACACATTCCAGCGCGGCCGCATCTTGATACAAAGGAATCGGCACCGCGCCCAGTGCCTGCACCGCCAGCATCGTGGCGTACAAACGAGGGCGGTTCGCACCGACGACCACCATGTGGTCACCGCGCGTCAACCCCACTTCGTGCAAGCCGCACGCCAAGTGCTCAACCATCGTTGCCAAATCTGCCCAAGTCAAGGCCTGCCAAATGCCGTATTCCTTTTCGCGCATGGCTGCATCTAGCGGACGCTGGTCGGCATGCTTTAACAATAATCGGGCAAAAGTGGTCTGCATCGCAATAGTTCCCAAGGATCTGTGGTCTGATGTTTGGATATTAGGGCGGTATTTGACGTTATGTTGTCGTTTGGACGACAATTGAGCCCTACATTGCCTAGGACTTTCCCTATATGTCTCGCACCTATAACCCTGAATCAACGCTACACCAGCGCCGCCGCAACCCCACGGAGTTCGAGCTGGCCGGCATTCCGTGGCTGGCATTTTTAGACGACAAGCAGCGCGAAAGAGTCATCAACGACATCGACGTGACCGATGCAGAACCGGGCGATTACGTCTGCCGCACGGGCAGGCCAGTAACCTACTGGTTTGGCTTGGTGCAAGGTTTGCTCAAAATGAGCAGCGACAACGCCCAAGGCCAAACCATCACCTTCACCGGCGTGCCACCAGGCGGCTGGTTTGGCGAAGGCACGGTGATGAAGCGCGAGCC
>JAYWCQ010000083.1:0-4185 GCA_043780435.1 Polaromonas sp. | reverse complement strand
CTGCTCCAACGTCAAAATGACAGAAGGAATCGTCCGAAACACCGCACCTGCGCCACGGTTGTGGTTAAACGCATTCACTCGAAAGCGTGCCAAACCTTCGATTTCAAACGAAAAGTCGATCTCTAAAAACTCTTCATAGCGCTTGCGCTGACCATCGTTCATGATGTCATACACCATGGCATAGACTTCTTTGTGGTCAAGCGGCTCAACATTCAGGCGCCGCACGTCGCCATGCACGCGAATCATAGGCGGCAAGCCAGCAGACAAATGCAAGTCCGACGCCTTGTTTTTAACGCTGAAAGCCAACAGTTGTGTGATATCCATGCCCAATGTACCCTTAAAAACATTTATAGTTAATTATGACCAACATTGAGCAAAATATAGCCGCCGTGCGCCAGCGGATTCAACTTAGTTGCCACAAAGCAGGTAGAAGTAGTGATGGGGTGACGCTTTTGGCGGTGAGCAAAACAGTGTCGCCGGATGCCATCAATGCTGCCATAGCCGCTGGGCAGCGCGACTTTGGTGAAAACTACATTGCCGAAGGCGTAGAAAAAATTGCCGCTTTAACCGAAGAAACCGCTCAATACGGCCTGCAATGGCACTGCATTGGCCCTGTACAAAGCAATAAAACCCGCTTGGTGGCGCAACACTTTGACTGGGTGCATACGATAGACCGCTTGAAAATTGCCGAGCGTTTGAACGAGCAACGTCCTGCAGATGCCAAACGCCTGCAAGTGTGCATTCAGGTCAACATTGATGGCAGCCGCAGCAAATCTGGCATCGCACCCGACGAGGTGTTGGCGTTGGCTCAGGAGATTGCCAAATTGCCGCGCTTGCAGCTGCGTGGCATCATGGCGATACCTGACGTGCTTCCATATACAGCGCCGAACGGCGTTGAAAATACTATAAATAATATAGCAACTCAGGCAATATATACGTCGGCTAGAGCCATATTTGAGCACTTAAATGCGCTGAATTTTGGATTGGATACCTTGTCGATAGGAATGAGCGCCGATCTTGAGCCTGCCATTCAAGCCGGTAGCACCATGGTGCGGGTAGGGTCGGCTATTTTTGGTAGCCGATCCTGATGTGGCTTATTTTTTGTTTTGTTCCATCTTTTTAGCCATTTCTTCCATCTGCTTGGCTAAAGCTTCCATCTTCTGCGCATCAATTTTCACCTCGCCGTCGGGCGTGCTGATAGTTGCATCACCGCCACGCATTCCCATGCCACCCATAACCGGTGTGAAAGCGCGGCTGACCATGCTTAAAACCACGCCAGCAATGATGCTCGCGATGATCAGCACCACCATATAGACAATCGTTTTTTCTTTCGGGTTTTTCATCAATACCGGCAAGCCCAGGTACATGACATACAAAGAATACAACGCCACCAACAATCCAATGATGCTCAGTGCAGGCAAAAGATTAAACACTCCGGCGAGCATCATGGGCGTGCCGCCAAAAACAGCCAATTTCAAACCCTGCACCAAGTTGCTTTGGCCGCCAAACGTAGGCGCCAGCACACTGGCGAGCCAGCCCATGCCGAAGGTCATCGCCAAAGACAAAATGTAGGTCGTCACCATCATGGCCAAACCACTGGCAATCGGGATGCGGAAACTGAAGCCAAACCCACCCATGCCAATTAGGGACAAACCGATGAAGCTGGCAACCGCTGGAATCGCCGCCAAAATCAGCATGTAGGGCACAAAAAGAGACTTGGCATCGTGTTTTTCAGCGTCAATGACAGGCCAAGTTGCTGCTGGGTTGAGCGTGATAGCTTTGGCGCGTTCGACGATATCCATGGTGTGTCCTGACATTAAGTAACGTAAGTTCGTGTAGCAAAATTATTATAGGTAGCGCAGCTGGTTTATACAAATACTAGCCCAAACCCGCATTCGTCCTAGGTCTGAGTGATTAAGTCGCCTCGGGGTCACATAAAGCGTTACCATTCACCCCTATGTTCAGTTATCGCCACGCCTTCCACGCCGGCAACCATGCGGATGTGCTCAAACACGCCACCTTGATTGCCATCCTCAACCACATGCTCGAAAAAGACGCCGCTTTGATGGTGGTAGACACCCACGCCGGCGCGGGGCTCTACCGTTTAGACGGCGACTATGCCCAAACCAGCGGCGAATCTGTCGAAGGCTATAAAAAGCTCGTTCAAAGCCAAAATTTGAAGGCAAATACGGCATTAGTCGGCGTAAATGCTTCCTCTATAGCTATCAAAAAAATAGCAAATAAAACGGGTGATGTTGTAGAAGCCAGTCAACCGGAAAAACCTGCCAAAGCGGTTAAAGCCGATAAAACCGCCAAAGTAGAGCTCGCGCCGCTGCTGCAAAACTACCTGTCTGCGGTTGCCGAGTTCAACAAAACCGGCAGCCACCGCGTCTACCCAGGCTCACCGTTCATCATTCAACAGCTCCTGCGTGAGCACGACAAACTGAAATTGTTTGAACTGCACCCGACGGACGCCCGCACCCTGGCAGACAACATCGCCCAGCTCAACGCGGGCCGCAAAATCGCCGTGTTGGCGCAGGACGGCTTTGAAGGCGTGAAAAAGTTTTTACCACCACCTGCCCGCCGCGCGCTGGTGCTGTGCGATCCCAGCTACGAGATGAAAGACGACTACGCCCGCGTGCTGGCCATGGTGTCCGACGCCATGGTGCGCTTCGCCACCGGCACCTACGCCGTCTGGTACCCCATCATCCCGCGCCCAGAAGCGCATGATTTGCCGAAAAGACTCAAAACCTTGGCAACAAAATTGGGCAAAAGCTGGCTTCACGCCACGTTAACGGTCAAATCCAGCAAATTAACCACCGATGACGAAGGCGAAACCGTCCGCCCCGGCCTCCCCGCCAGCGGCATGTTCATCATCAACCCGCCCTTCACCCTGAAACCCGCATTGGCGTTGGCCCTGCCGCAAATGGTGGCGACGCTGGGGCAGGATAAGAATGCGGCGTTTGGTTTGGAGTCGGGTGGCTAGTTCTTCAAAAACAGCCTGTACACCGGGTTGTTCGTCTCTTCCACATACGGGCAACCCAGCGTTTTCAAAAACGCATCAAAAGCTTTGTTGTCAGCTGCTGGAACCTGTAGTCCCACCAAAATACGCCCATAGTCTGCGCCCTGGTTGCGGTAGTGGAACAGGCTGATGTTCCAGCCCGGTTGCATCATGCTCAGGAACTTCATCAGCGCGCCCGGCCGCTCGGGAAACACAAAACGCAACAGGCGTTCGTCCTTGGCCAGTTCGTCGTCGGTCAGGTTCACCGTGGCAAAGTCGTGGCGAACGAAGCTGCGTTCGATCTTGTCGGCCTCTTCGCGCTTGCTGATGGCCAGGCCGACAAACACGTGGGCCACCTTCGCGTCGGACATGCGGTAGTTGAATTCGGTCACCGCGCGCGGGCCGATCAGCTCGCAGAAGCGCTTGAACGAGCCGCGCTCCTCGGGGATCGTCACCGCGAACAAGGCTTCGCGCTGCTCGCCGAACTCAGCCCGCTCGGCCACGAAGCGCAGGCGGTCGAAGTTCATGTTGGCGCCGCAGGTGATGGTCACCAGCGTCTTGCCCTTGAGCTTGTGCGTGGCCGCGTATTGCTTGATGGCCGCCACGCCCAGCGCGCCGGCGGGCTCCAGGATGCTGCGGGTGTCCTGGAAGACGTCCTTGATCGCCGCGCAGACCTCGTCGGTGTCGACGATGACGAAGTCGTCGACCAGCTCGCGCGTGATGCGGAAGGTTTCCTCGCCCACCAGCTTGACCGCCGTGCCGTCGGAGAACAGCCCGACGTCGGTCAAGGTCACGCGCTTGCCGGCCTTGACCGAGCGGATCATCGCGTCGGAATCACGCGTCTGCACGCCGATGACCAGGATCTCGGGTCGCACCGCCTTGATGTAGCTGGCCACGCCCGAGATCAGCCCGCCGCCGCCGATGGCGACAAAAATGGCGTCGATCGGGCCTTCATGTTGGCGCAGGATCTCCATCGCGATCGTGCCCTGGCCGGCAATCACGTCGGGGTCGTCGAAGGGGTGCACAAACGTCAGGCCTTGCGCCTGCTGCAGCGTCAAGGCGTGGGCGTAGGCGTCGGAGTAGCTGTCGCCGACCAGCACCACCTCGCCGCCCAGCGCGGCCACCGCGTCGACTTTCAGCTTGGGCGTGGTCACAGGCATCACGATCACCGCGCGGCAGCCCAG
>JAYWCQ010000082.1:0-8677 GCA_043780435.1 Polaromonas sp. | reverse complement strand
CGCCATACTGACGCCAAACACAGTCAGCGGCAACTTGCGGGTTTCAAATTCGCGCAGCAAACGCCAGACTCCCGCCCGCGAGCCGTATTCATAAATGCTCTCCATGCTTTGATGACGTGCTGGGAAGGCGCTGGCATTGAACATTTCGGATAAAAATTGCTCCGAAGCTGCATCCCCATGCAGTACCGAGTTCTCGCCACCTTCTTCGTAATTCAGCACAAACTGCAAGGCAATGCGTGCTTGGTTCGGCCAAGCCGCATGTGGAACTTCGCGTCCATAGCCGATCAAGTCTCGGGGATACGGTGCTGTGCTGTCGTAGGTCATAGTCATCCAGGCCTTAATTGTGAAGTGCCAATCCCGCCAGCACACTTTGCAAATGCTCTTGCATGAGTTGCTTGGCAAGGTTTATATTTTGGCCCGCAATGGCTTCAAGAATGTCAATGTGTTCATCATGCGAATGCCCCGCAGCATGGTCAGATTGGTACAACAGCGTGATCAACGAGCAACGCGATGTCAAATCTTGCAGAGATTGCGCCAAAACTTCGTTTTCAATGAGTTCAGCCATCAGGACATGAAAATCACCCAGTAATTCGGTGCGGTTGGCGGCATCTGTGCCTTTTACAGCGGCCGCTTCGAGCTTGAGGTGTGCACGCAAGGCTTTGATTTTTTGTGGGGTGATACCTGCGATCAGCAGCTCCAGCATGGCAGATTCTAAAATGATGCGCACGGCAAATACCTCACGAGCCTCTTTGATAGAGGGAGCAGCCACAAACGCCCCGCGTGCTTGTTCGATGCGAATCAGATGCTTTTGCGACAACTGGTAAAGCGCCTGCCGCACCAATGTGCGTGAGACACCAAATTGGTCTGCAATATGCTGCTCTTTTAGTTTCTCACCAGGCAGCAGTCTATGCTCAATAATGGCTTTGGTTAAAGCTTGAACAATATGGTCCGTACTTGAAACACCTTTGTCGCTAGAGCCATTTGGCGGATTCGCTTGTGGAAAGATTAGCAATTTGGCTGAAGTCATGGCAAAATTGTATACAGTTTTTAATTGTTTAGGAAAATAAATGGGACTTTCCACACACGTACTCGACACCATGCACGGCTGCCCAGCTGCTGGCATGGGCGTGAAGTTGTACCAGACGACGGCAAATGCAACCCAGGCTAGTTTGATCAAAGCCTTGACCTTGAATGCGGATGGTCGCAACCCCGATGGGCTCTTGCTCGATCACCATAGCTTGAAAATAGGCACGTATCGCTTGGTATTTGATGTTGCGGCTTATTTCAAGTTGCATGGTATTGCCTTACCCGAACCCAATTTTTTAAACTTGGTGAACATTGACTTTGGCGTTGCACATGTCGATCAGCACTACCATGTGCCCCTGCTTGTTAGCCCTTGGAGCTACTCAACCTATCGCGGCTCGTGATTAAACAATGATGGAAGTCTATCTATTAGAGTGGGCCAATCTGCTCTTGCGCTGGGTGCACGTGATTACTGCGATTGCTTGGGTCGGCTCGTCGTTTTACTTTGTATTTTTGGACAACAACCTGCTGCGCCCAACATCGCCCGATTTGTTGGAAAAAGGCGTGGATGGCGCGATGTGGGCCGTGCATGGTGGCGGTTTTTACAACCCGCAAAAGTACATGATCGCTCCCAAAATTATTCACAGCAAGTTGCACTGGTTTTATTGGGAAAGCTACAGCACCTGGCTGTCAGGTTTTGCGCTGTTTACAGTGCTTTATCTATACAACGCATCCACTTATTTGATTGACAAATCGCTGATGAACTGGTCACCCGGTGCGGCGGTGGGCGTGGCTTTGTCGTTTTTGGTCGTGTTTTGGATGATTTACGACGCGGTGTGCCAGCTGTTTGGGTTTCGCAAAAACGGCGAATTGATCGTCGGCGTGCTGATGTTGGCCGTCATCACATTCGCCTCATGGCTCGCTTGCCATTGGTTTGCAGGGCGCGCAGCCTTTTTACTGGTCGGGGCGATGGTCGCCACGGCTATGAGTGCCAACGTCTTTTTCTGGATTATTCCTGGCCAGCGCAAAGTCGTCGCCGCCATGACCAGTGACAAACCTTACGACACCAAAGCCATGGCCATCCACGGTAAACGCGGCAAACAGCGTAGCGTGCACAATACCTATTTCACGCTGCCGGTGATTTTTGCCATGTTGAGCAACCACTACAGCTTCACCTACACGCACCCAAAAAATTGGGTGATTCTGGTGCTGATGATGTTTGCAGGCGCTGCCATTCGCCAGTATTTTGTGATGCGCCATGGTTACAAGCATGGGCGTAGCGGCAACCCGTGGCCTTACGCTGCCGTTGGCGTAGCCGTCATCGTGGGGGTGATTGTTTGGTTAGGGCCGCGTTCTTCGGCGGCTATTGCGCCAACTTCGCCAACTGCGCCAAGTACTACCGTAGCTGCTGATACAGTGCCAACGGCTGTTGCGAAAATTATCGATCAGCGCTGCCTGATGTGCCACGGTGCGCAAGTCCAGATGAAAAATGTACGTCTAGATACAGCTGAAAATATACAAAAAAACAAGGCCATGGTTTACCAGCAAGTCGTTGTGACCAAGCAAATGCCTATGAATAATTCCACCGGCATCACGCCTGAAGAGCGCCAAATCATTGCTGATTGGGCAAAACCCTAGTTCACGTTGTTCTAACCCCCCTAAACTGCGGCAAACCAAGCATGTTTAAGCCAGGCTGGCTAAAATGGATGTAGTCATTGTTTGACATTTGTAGAGGTTTCCATGAGTCAAGTTACCAATTCCGTCCGCTTCGTGCTGGACGGCAAAATCGTCGAAGCGCAGGGCGCACGCCGCACCACCACGGTGCTAGATTACCTGCGCGAGCAAATGCACCGTACCGGTACCAAGGAGGGCTGCGCCGAAGGTGATTGCGGCGCTTGCGTCGTTTTGGTGGGTGAGTTGAACGCAGCTGGCACGGGCGTGGACTACATACCGACCAACAGCTGCATGCAATTACTGCCCTCGCTGGACGGCAAATCCATCAAAACCGTGGAAAGCCTGAAACGCGCCGATGGCACGCTGCACCCGGTGCAAGAAGCCATGGTGACCTGTTTTGGCTCCCAGTGCGGCTTTTGCACTCCGGGCATTGTGATGAGCTTGACCGGCTTGGTGCAAACCAATACCTGCCCGACCAGAACAGAAATCAACGACTCATTAAGTGGCAACCTGTGCCGCTGCACCGGCTACAAACCCATCATCGACGCCACCTTGCAAGCCTGCACAGCCGCGCCCGAGCGACTGAAGTTGGAAGACAGCGCAGATATCGCTTTGCTCAAAAACATCCAACGCGCCGATGTGCCGACTTACAACTTGGATGGCGACATCGTCGTGCAACCCGTTGTGCGCACCCGCAAAGGCAACGAGTTTGTCGCCCCCGCCACGGCGGCTGAAGTGGCCGATTATTTGGTCAAACACCCCAATTCAACTCTGTTGGCCGGTAGCACCGAGATTGGCCTGCAGGTCAACAAACAGTTCACCCGCCCAGACAACATCGTGTACTTGGGCAATGTTGCTGAACTGAAAACCATCACCTCGAAAGCAGGCATGTGGCACATTGGCGCAGCGGTTTCATTAACAGAGGTGCAAAACCTGATTGGCGATGCCTACCCTGACTTTGCCGAAGTGCTGCGCCGTTTCGGTTCGCCGCCCATCCGCTCCACCGCCACCTTGGCTGGCAACATCGCCAACGGCTCACCGATTGGTGACTCTATGCCGTGTTTACTGGCTTTGGGTGCAGCATTGACACTGCGCCGTGGTGACAAAACCCGCCAAGTCGCCTTGGAAAATTTCTACACCGGCATGAAGAAAAACGTGCTGCAAGCTGGCGAATTCATCGAAGCCGTGCTGTTGCCACAACCCAAAGCGGGCAGCAGCTTCAGAGCCCACAAAATCAGCAAACGCTTCGACCAAGACATCTCCGCCACCGTCTGCGCGTTGAGCTACGAGCTGGTGGCTGGCAAGTTCAAAGACGTCAAACTCGCCTTCAACGGCTTGGCACCCTATCCTTGTCGTGCTCCTAAATTGGAAGCAATATTAGAAGGAAATACGCCGGCTGCTGTGCAAAATGAGGCGCTTGATGCCGCCATCACCGCCAGTTTCCCCGCCCGCGACGGCTTGCGCGCCACCTGGGCGTATCGCTCGCTGGTAGCCCGCAATTTGGTGATGCAGTTTGTTGAGGAATCAACCGACCATTCTTCTTCTCTTATGAAGGAAACAGCGTCATGAACGCACCTACGACACTCAAAGAATTGATGCCCAGCTTGGCTGATTCTGCCGCGCAGGGCACAGACGTGATCCACGAATCCGCCCGCCTGCACGTCACTGGTGAAGCCGTTTATACCGACGACATCCCCGAGCTGCGCGGCACCTTGTATGCGGCGCTGATTTTGTCCCCCGTCGCCCACGGCGAGTTGATCGGCGAAGGCATTGACCGCGCCGCCATCTTGGCCGAGCATGGCGTGGTGGCAGTTTATACGGCTGCAGATATTCCGGGCGAAAACAACTGCGGCCCCATCATCCATGATGACCCGTTCCTAGCAACTGGCAAGGTCGAATTCATCGGCCAAGCCATCGCCGTGGTCGTGGCGCGGGACATGCTCTACGCCCGTGAAGCGGCCAAAAAAGCGGTGGTCTCCGTCAAAGAACTCCCCGCGATTTTGACGATTGACGAAGCCATGGCCGCCAAAAGCTTCATCATGCCGCCCAAAGGGATAACACGCGGTGATCCGCGTGGGGGCATCAGACGTGCGCCGCACACCCTCAAAGGCCAAACCACCTGCGGCCAGCAGGAGCAGTTTTACCTGGAAGGCCAAATCACCTACGCCGTGCCGCGTGAAGATGGTCAGCTGACGCTTTATGTCTCGACCCAGCACCCCGACGGCAATCAGCGCGAAGCAGCAGCAGCCCTGAACTTGACGACGAATGACGTGGAAGTGATATGCCGCCGCATGGGCGGCGCTTTTGGCGGCAAAGAGGGCAATGCCAGCATCTTCTCGCAAAGTGCAGCATTGGCGGCCTTCAAGCTGCAAAAGCCGGTAAAACTGCGCGTCAACCGCGATGACGACATGATGATCACCGGCAAACGCCACGACTTCCGCGCCGATTACGAAGTCGGTTTTGACGACGCCGGCCGTATTTTGGGCATTGATGTGGTGTTGGCTTCGCGCTGCGGCTATAGCACCGACTTTTCTGGCCCGGTGAACGACCGCGCCGTGCTGCACATCGACAACTGCTACTACCTGCCGAATCTGTCCATCATCAGCCACCGCTGCAAAACCAATATGCAAAGCGCGACCGCGTTTCGCGGTTTTGGCGGCCCGCAGGGCATGTTTGCGATTGAAACCGTGATCGAGCAAATTGCCCAAAAGTTAGGCAAAGACCCGTTGGAAGTGCGCAAAATCAATTTATACCAAGACGAGGCAGTATCCGGCAACATCGAGACCATCACCACCCAATACGGCCAGCAGATTGAAGACTGGATTGGCGACAAGGTGATCGCGCAGGTGGAAGAGGAATCCGACTACCGCCAGCGCAGAGCAGGCATTGCCAGCTACAACAAAACCAGCAAATACAAGAAAAAGGGCATCGCGCTTGTGCCGTTGAAGTTCGGTATCAGCTTCACCGCCACCATGCTGAACCAGGGCGGCGCGCTGCTGAACATCTACATGGATGGCTCGGTCAGCGTCAACCACGGCGGTACCGAGATGGGGCAGGGGCTGAACACCAAAATGGCGCAGGTCGCAGCGGATGGCTTGGGTATTCCCGTCAGCTTGGTGCGGGTGATGGGTACGGACACCCAAAAAGTGCCGAATGCGTCGGCGACGGCAGCGTCCAGCGGCGCAGACATCAACGGCGCAGCGGTCAACAACGCCTGCGACCAGATGCGCGTGCGCTTGGCGGCGGTCGCCGCGCGGATGCTGAATTGCACCCTAGATACTATTAAATTCATAGCTGGTCAGGCAATAAATACGCCGGCTACAGGTGAAATTGGCATTAAAAATAGCCTGAATGACGATAAAACCTCGGTAAAAACCTCGGTATCATGGCAGGAAGTCGTCAAACAAGCCTGGCTGGACCGTGTCGGCCTGTCGGTGACCGGTTTTTACATGACACCCGACATCAAATACGACTTTGCCACCCTGAACGGCAAGGCGTTCTACTATTTCTGCTACGGTGCCGCGGTGACAGAAGTCGAAATCGACACCCGCACCGGCGAGTGGTGGTTGCAAAAGGTCGACATCGTGCACGATGTGGGCAAATCCATCAACCCTGCCATCGATTTAGGGCAAATTGAGGGCGCTTACGTGCAGGGCATGGGCTGGTTGACGATGGAGGAGTGCATTTGGGACATGAAAGCCAAAACGATCGATGGCGTTGAGGGGCTGGGTCGTGGAAAACTCCTCACCCACGGCCCCAGCACCTACAAAATCCCGGTGGCGAGCGACATTCCCGAGCACTTCAAGGTCAGTCTGTTTGACTGCGAAAACGTCAAACCCACGCCTTTCAAGAGCAAAGCCGTGGGCGAACCACCGCTGATGCTGGCCTTGAGCGCCTACTTTGCGATTCGCGATGCCGTCAGCGCCTCGGCAGACCACAAAGTCCCCGTTTTCATGGACGCACCGGCCACACCAGAGCGAATTTTGATGGCTTGTGAAGCCCTGAAAACGTCGCCATAAGCAGCTTACGGAAATAATCCCGTTCGCCCTGAGGTATCGAAGGGTTCACGAGGCTTCGATACCTCAGCTCGAACGGATAGATCAAAATATTAGGATAAAAGTGGTGAGCTTTGGATAAAACAGCTGAATTTCAACGACTTTTGACCAGTGAAGATGCTGTCCTCGTCAGCATCGCGTCCACGCAAGGCTCCGTCCCGCGCGAAGCTGGCACGTGGATGGCGGTGTTTGCCAGCCAAATCGTTGGCACCATAGGCGGCGGTCACGTTGAATTTGAAGCCATCGCCGAAGCCCGAGCGTTGTTAAGCGGAAGTGGTACTTCGAGCCCGTCATTCCCGCAATCCACGTCGTCATTCCCGCGAAGGCGGGAATCCACAACCGATGCCTACGAAAAACGCTACGTTTTAGGCCCCAGTCTAGGTCAATGCTGCGGTGGTGTGATGCTGTTGAACTATGAAAAATATAGCACCTTAGGCAATAAATACGACGGCTACAACCAAAAAATGCCCTTAAATTCAGTATTTACCCCAATTCCTGCTCCAAAACTCCAAAATGTAGCCCTGTTCGGCGGTGGTCACGTTGGCAAAGCCATTGTCAATATCCTCAGCTCCCTGCCCATGCAGGTGATGTGGATCGACAGCCGCGATGAAATCTTCCCTGCAGAGCTGCCCAGCAACGTCGTTTGCGAACATTCCGACCCCGTGCAGGCCGCAGTCCATGACCTCTCTGTCATTTCTGCCGGCAGACACGTCCTCATCATGAGCTTCAGCCACGCCGAAGACCTGGACATCGTCGCCGCCTGTTTGCTGCGCCAACGTCAGAGGGCAGATTTGCCTTTTATCGGCCTCATCGGCAGCAAAACCAAGTGGGCGACGTTTCGCCATCGGCTGGAAGATCGCGGGTTTTCAGAGGCTGAACTGGCGCAAGTTACCTGTCCGATTGGGGTGGATGGCGTCAAAGGCAAAGAGCCTGAGGTGATTGCCGTGAGCGTGGCGGCGCAGTTGCTTCAATTGCGTAGTTTTATGTCTTAAATATGACTCTAGCCGGCGTATTACTTGCCTACATTGCTATTGAAAATATAGTATTTTTGAAATTTATTCATGTCCACAGAAGAACTCAAACACATCACAAAACTAACCTTGGCGCATTACGAAGGCAGCGCTGAAGCGTTTTGGCAGGGCACCAAAGACCATGATGTCAGTCAAAACATCGCGGCGCTGCTGCACTACATTGACGTGCCAGCACCGTTTGAATTGCTCGATTTCGGCTGCGGGCCAGGGCGGGATCTGAAAACTTTCAAAGCATTGGGGCACCATGCCATCGGGCTGGAAGGGGCGGCGGCTTTGGCGGCGATGGCGCGGGCGAACAGTGGTTGCGAGGTGTGGGAGCAGAATTTTTTAGAACTTGACCTGCCAAAAGAGAAATTCGATGGCATTTTTGCCAATGCGGTGTTGTTTCATGTACCCAGTGCTGCCTTAGCCCGCGTTTTGACTCAGCTTTTTAAGACACTCAAACCCGGCGGCGTGCTGTTTTGCTCAAATCCACGAGGCAACGGTCAAGAAGGCTGGCAGGGTGATCGTTATGGAGCGTATCACGACCTGGCAACGTGGCGCGGTTATATGACCGAAGCTGGCTTTGCCGAACTAAGCCATTACTACCGACCCGCGGGGCTGCCGTTGGCGCAGCAGCCTTGGCTGGCCAGTGTCTGGCGCAAACCAACGTCCTGACTGCATCCGGCAAGTTAATCAGCCAACTTAATCAGCCAGCGTATTCAGCGCCAACACGGTGTCGCCGCTCATGCTCTCTAGCAAAGCCATGTGTGCAATAGCGTCTCGACCCAGCACCAGCCGTACATCCGAATTGGTGGATAAAGTAGGGGTGAGCACCGCCACGGCATGGCCTTTTAACGCATCTTTTAAGTTCGCAGCGGTTTTCTCAAAACCAGCACGGTAGTGGATTTTGGT
>JAYWCQ010000081.1:0-17095 GCA_043780435.1 Polaromonas sp. | reverse complement strand
GCGGCAAAACTTTGGCCCCATCAAAAGCCGGCTGATGGCGCAAAACGTGCATGATGCGGTGCTGCGTTTGGTGGAAGGCAGTTGCGATTTGTTGATTGCCTACTTCCACTCGTCGCAACCGTTTCAGCTGGACGCATCGCGTTATGAAATGGTGAGTTTGGGCCAAGAGGTGATCGCACCCTACGCCAAACCCGATGCAGAGGGCAAGCCGATGTATGAATTACCCGGACGCGCGGGGCAGCCTTTGCCTTACCTCGGCTATGCACCAGGCGCGTATTTGGGTATGGTGGTTGACCAAATATTGAAGCAATCAAAAACCGCTATCCATTTAGACCGCGTGTATGAAACCGACATGTCAGAAGGCCTCAAAGCCATGGCCTTAGAAGGCCACGGCATCGCTTTTTTACCGCACAGTGCCATCAAAAAAGACCTGCGTGCCAAACGATTGGTGAGTGCCTGCCCAGCAGGTATGAGTGATTTGACCATGACCATGGATTTACGAGCTTACCGCGAAAAGCCGACCGGCAAAGAAGCCAACAAGGGCGCAGCGCAAGCGCTTTGGGAGTATTTGGTGGCGAATAGCGCGACTTAATTTCGTGTTACCCGCTATGTTTGAAGCTTTGTTTCTTTTTTTTGGGACAATAGGCGGATGACTACGATATTAAGCTCCCCCGCAACCTCACCAATATTGACCATCACCCGTCCTGACGACTGGCACCTGCATGTGCGCGACGGCGATGCGCTCAATACGACGGTTCCGCACACCGCCGCCCAATTCGGCCGCGCCATCATCATGCCCAACCTGCGCCCACCTGTGACCACCGCCGCGCAAGCATTGGCTTACAAAGCGCGTATTCAAGCCGCCGTACCCGCAGGCATGACGTTTGAACCGCTGATGACGCTGTATTTGACGGACAACCTGCCTGCCGATGAAATCAAGCGCGCCAAAGACGCTGGCGTGGTAGCCGCAAAGCTCTACCCCGCTGGCGCCACCACCAACAGCGATGCGGGTGTGACCGATCTGCGCAAAACCTACACAACCCTGGAAGCCATGCAACGCGCGGGCATGTTATTGCTGGTTCATGGTGAAGTGACATCGCCTGACATTGACTTGTTTGACCGCGAAGCCGTGTTCATCGACACGCAATTGATTCCGCTGAGACGTGATTTCCCTGAACTCAAGATCGTGTTTGAACACATCACCACCCAAGAAGCCGCTCACTACGTACGTGATGCTGATAAGTTCACCGCTGCCACGGTCACTGCGCACCACTTGCTCTACAACCGCAACGCCATTTTCACAGGCGGTATTCGCCCCCATTACTACTGCCTGCCGGTGCTCAAACGTGAAACACACCGGCTCGCTTTGGTGGATGCAGCGACGAGCGGCGACGCCAAGTTTTTTTTGGGTACAGACAGCGCACCGCACCCAGCGCATCTGAAAGAGCACGCCACAGGCTGTGCCGGCTGCTACACCGCCCACGCCGCGATTGAAATGTACGCTGAAGCGTTTGACGCGGCAGGTGCCTTGGACAAGTTAGAGGCTTTTGCCAGCTTCAACGGCGCAGATTTTTATGGCTTGCCGCGCAACCAAGGCACGATCACCTTGAAGAAAGAAAGCTGGACACCGTCCGAGAGCTTTGCATTTGGTGAAGCAGCACTCAAACCACTGCGTTCTGGAGAATCCTTGCCTTGGCGCATGGTTTAGAGACGATTGACTGGTCTGCGCCTTGGCTTGCGCCCTACAAAGGGCTTGCAGAACAGGCCGCTGCGCAAGCAGCTGAGCAAACTAGAGTTTGCGACTTATTGAACCACTTGGCGAGTGGTTTCGGAGGTGCGCCAGTTCGGTTCGTGCCGCAATCCGATTTACCGGCGCAAGAACCTTACGAACGCTACATTTATAATAGCAAACAATGTCCTACTCTAGACGGCTTGCATGATTTTTTTAACGGTCTTTGTTGGATTCAATTTCCACAAACCAAACAGCGAATCAACCAACTTCAAACTGAACAGATTGCTTTGCTTGGCTCGGTCACCACGCGAGGCCCGGTGCGTGATGCCTTGACCGTTTTTGACGAAAACGCGGCCTTTTTATTCGCTCCGCCAGCGCTGTGGCAAACGCTTTTAGACAAGGATTGGCAACGCCTGTGTGTCACCTTGCGCCCTTTGTGGGCTGAAGCGAGGCTGGTCTTGTTTGGTCATGCGCTTTTAGAAAAACTGGTCACCCCGCGCAAACCCATCACGGCGCATGTGTATGTTTGCAACTACCCAGATGGTGGCCAGCTACCGAGCTTAGAAGCTATGGATGCTTTCATAGCCGGCGATTTGAGTGCTGAAAAATTAGCAGAAAAACCGTTTGCCCCCCTTCCCATTCTGGGCGTGCCTGGCTGGTGGGTCGCCAATGAAAACCCACATTTTTATGACGATGAAACTGTCTTCAGAAAACGCCGCGTGTGAAACTTACCCATCCTCGTAGGATTTCCCGTAATAAATCCCATAAGTTTTGTCGGAATTTGACTGAACTCGCTTGATTTTTAGACTTTTGCCCCTACTATTCGCCACATCGGCAATGGTTTGCCTTTTAGAAAGTAAAAATTAAACATGAAACGTATATTTTTGTTCATCTTGACCAACTTGGCTGTGATGGTCGTGCTCGGCCTGATTACCAGTATTTTTGGACTGAATCGTTATATTGGACCTAACGGTGTTGCCTTAGGGCCTTTGCTTGGTTTTTCTCTGGTCATGGGCTTTGGCGGTGCGATTATTTCGCTGCTGATCAGCAAACCTGTCGCCAAATGGAGTCAAGGCGTCAAAATCATCAACGAACCACAAAATGCCGACGAAGCCTGGATTGTGCAAACCGTGCGCCAATTTGCCGACAAAGCAGGCATTGGCATGCCTGAAGTGGGTATTTACGAAGGCGCACCGAATGCTTTTGCAACCGGTGCATTTAAAAACTCCGCCTTGGTCGCGGTTTCTACAGGTTTACTGCAAGGCATGACCAGAGAAGAAGTCGAAGCCGTGATTGGCCATGAAATCGCCCACATAGCCAATGGCGACATGGTTACCATGACCTTGATTCAAGGCGTGATGAACACTTTCGTGGTGTTTGCCAGCCGTGTGATTGGTTCATTGATCGATGGCGCACTGCGCAAAGGCAGCGACAGCTCAGGCCCAGGCATTGGCTACATGATTACCACGCTGGTACTGGACATTGTGTTCGGCTTTTTGGCCAGCATCGTCGTGGCTTGGTTTTCACGCCACCGCGAGTTCCGTGCCGATGCCGGTGCCGCCAAGTTGATGGGGCGCAGCCAGCCTATGATTCATGCGCTACAACGCTTGGGCGGCATGACACCGGGCGAATTGCCAAAAAGCATGGCAGCCATGGGCATTGGCGGTAACATGGGTGCTTTGTTCAGTACCCACCCACCAATGGAAGAGCGCATTGCCGCTCTGCAAAATCCGCAAGCTTAACTTTTAGGTTTGTTTGAGCAAGCCGAGCGCCACAGCCTCAGCCACCTTGATGCCATCCACGCCGGCGGACAAAATCCCGCCTGCGTAGCTGGCACCCTCACCCGCCGGAAACAAACCCCGCACGTTCAGACTCTGAAAATCATCACCGCGTGTCATTTTGATAGGTGACGATGTGCGCGTTTCAACGCCGGTGAGCACAGCGTCTGGCCAATCAAAGCCTTTGATTTTTTTACCAAAAGCCGGAATCGCCTCCCTTATCGCTTCAATCGCATAGCTGGGTAATGCTGCTGCTAAATCGACCAATTTCACACCCGGTTTGTACGATGGTTCTACACTGCCGAGAGCCGTTGAGGCCATGCCTTTGACAAAATCACCCACCAATTGCCCAGGTGCTTCGTAGGTACTGCCGCCCAAAACATAAGCGGTTGATTCCAAGGTGCGCTGCAGTTCAATGCCTGCCAACGGATGCTTTGATGGAAAATCTTCCGGCGTGATGCCGACCACAATCCCTGCATTCGCATTGCGCTCGTTGCGCGAATACTGGCTCATGCCGTTGGTCACCACGCGCCCGACCTCGCTGGTCGCAGCCACCACTGTGCCGCCTGGGCACATGCAAAAGCTGTACACAGCGCGACCATTCTTGGCGTGATGCACCAGTTTGTAATCTGCCGCGCCCAACAACGGATGCCCCGCATGACGCCCCCAGCGGGCGCGGTCTATCAAGCTTTGTGGATGCTCGATGCGAAAACCAATCGAGAAAGGTTTGGCTTCTACGTAAACGCCGCGCTCATACAGCATTTCAAAAGTATCGCGCGCGCTGTGACCCAGCGCTAGCACGGCTTGTTGTGTAGGAAGCTCGTAGCTTTGCTGCTTGGCCAGATCGAGCACGGTCAGCCCTTGCAGCTGGCCATCTACGATGGCCACGTCGGTCACCCGCTGCTCAAACCGCACCTCACCACCCAAGGCGATGATTTGCTCCCGCAAATGCTCCACCACCTTGACCAACTTGAACGTGCCGATGTGTGGGTGCGCATCAACCAAAATCTCTTCAGGCGCACCGGCTTTGACAAACTCTTGCATCACCTTGCGCCCCAGAAAGCGTGGGTCTTTGATCTGGCTGTAGAGCTTGCCATCTGAAAACGTGCCCGCACCGCCTTCGCCAAACTGCACGTTGCTTTCAGGATGCAGCTGATTTTTGCGCCATAAATTCCACGTATCTTTGGTGCGTTCGCGCACTTTTTTGCCGCGCTCCAGCACAATCGGCTTGTAACCCATTTGCGCCAATACTAGGGCCGCAAAAATGCCGCAAGGGCCAAAACCGACGACGACGGGCCGTGATGTCAGGTGCGCGGGCGCTGTAGCAACCGGCTTATAAGCCATGTCCGGCGTGGGGCGCACATGCGGGTTGTTGTCGAAGCGAAGCAGCACTTCGGCTTCTAGCGCATCGCTAGTTAAAGCCACATCGACGATATATACCTGAAACAACTCCGCTTTGCGGGCGTCAAAGCTGAGTTTGAAGACCTGGACGGATCGCAGCTCGCCGGCCTGGATTCCCAAGGCTTGAACCACCGCCTCGGCGATGGCCGTGTCGGGATGGGCGAGGGACAGTTTTATTTCTGTGAGTCGGATCATGTGGCTAAGTCTTTGGCTTGTGGTTATCAAGCAAGACCTGAATTAAAGTAAAAAGATAAAAACAACGTCAATTATGTCGGCAAGAAGCCTTCAATGGACAAATAACGCTCGCCCGTGTCGTAGTTGAAGCCCAGCACCGTCGCGCCAGCTGGCAAATCAGGCAGCTTTTGCGCAATAGCTGCCAAGGTTGCACCGGATGAAATGCCAACCAAGATGCCTTCTTCAGCGGCGCAGCGACGAGCCATCTCGCGGGCGGGCTCGGCTTCGACCTGAATCACACCGTCCAGCAAGTCAGTATGCAAGTTTTTAGGAATGAAACCTGCGCCTATGCCCTGAATCGGGTGCGGAGCAGGTGAACCCCCTGAAATCACGGGGGAAGCCGCAGGTTCTACCGCAAAAACTTTAAGATTTGGCCATTTGGCTTTGAGCACTTGCGCACAACCTGTCAAATGCCCGCCTGTTCCCACGCCGGTGATGAGGGCATCAATGCCATTCGGGAAATCAGCCAAAATTTCCTGCGCTGTGGTGCGGACATGGGCATCGATATTCGCTGCATTTTCAAACTGCTGCGGAATCCATGAATTCGGCGTGGCTGCAGCCAATTCTTGCGCACGCGCAATCGCACCTTTCATGCCTATTTCGCGTGGCGTCAAGTCAAAACTCGCGCCATAAGCCAGCATCAAACGGCGACGTTCAATGGACATGCTGTCTGGCATCACCAAAATCAACTTGTAGCCTTTGACGGCAGCGACCATGGCCAAGCCCACGCCCGTGTTGCCCGACGTTGGCTCAATGATGGTTGATCCCGCCTTCAATTCGCCACTCTTTTCAGCTGCTTCAACCATGAAAAGGGCGATGCGATCTTTGATAGAACCACCCGGGTTGCTGCGCTCGGACTTGATCCACACGTTATGGCCTGCGCCAAACAAGCGGTTGATGCGCACATGTGGTGTGTTGCCGATGGTTTGCAGAATGTTGTCAGCTTTCATGTATTTTCCTCAGGTTTATATTTTCAAAGCGATGCTGGGTTCAATGATCGAATATGTTCCACATGCGCCAACAGCGAGCGTTTCGCGACTGGCCACAAATGATGGGGAACATCATCGTACGCTTTTGCCACCCAGTCGTCCAACGTGCCGGTGGGATGGGCTTGCATGACGCCGGAAATTTTTTCTTCGCGACCCAAACGGTGCGCTTTGAGATGGGCGATAACCCGCACCGCATGGTCTAAAACGTAGCCATGCGCGGGCAAAATGTGCTGGATCTGGTGTTCGGCACAAGCCGCTGTAAGCACATCCAGCGAATCCAAGTAATCACCCATGTGCCCATCGGGCGGGTTGATGACGGTGGTGCTGCCGTTCAAAATGTGGTCGCCACTGAGCAGCAAGCCGTCTTCCACCAAGGCCAGGCAAACATGGTTTTCCGCATGGCCAGGTGTAAAAATAACCTCTATGGTGGTAGTTAAATCAGCCTCTAGCCGGCGTGATATAAGCCTGAGCTGCTCTTTATTTTGCAGTGTTTTATCGGGCGCAAAGTATGAATTACTACTGGCATGCACGCCGCTGGGTAGGCCATGAATCTGCGGATGTGAAGGGCACAGCGCCTGCAAAGGCTTGGCGCCCGGCGAGTGATCCGAATGTGAGTGCGTACACACAATCATCTGAATATCGCCCTGCGTCGCCTCAAACAAGCGCTGAATATGCGCTGCATCATTGGGTCCTGGATCGACCACGATATAGCCCGTGTCGGCTGTGCCGATGATGTAGCTGTTCGTCCCCGGCCCGGTCATCATGCCCGGATTGGGTGCGGTCAGGCGCATCACGTTTTTGAGCAAAGGCACTGGTTTTTCATGCTGCCATGGCACGGTAGCCAGCAAAGTGGCCGCTCCGGAATCTGAATGAATAGTTTGGTTTTGTCTCGCCATAACGCCATTATTGACCAAGTTACAATCCATTTCATGAAAGCAGTCATACTTGCCGGTGGATTAGGCACACGCATCAGCGAAGAGTCCACGACCCGTCCGAAACCGATGATTGAGATTGGTGGCAAGCCCATTTTGTGGCACATCATGAAAACCTACTCGGCGCACGGCATCAACGACTTTGTGATCTGTTGCGGCTACAAAGGCTACGTCATCAAAGAATATTTTGCGAACTACTTTTTGCATATGTCCGATGTCACCTTTGACATGGCGGCCAACAAGATGGAAGTGCACCAGCGCTCTGCCGAGCCTTGGAAAGTGACCTTGGTGGATACCGGCGAGAGCACCATGACCGGTGGCCGCCTGCTCCGCGTAGCTGACTATTTGAAAGACGAAGAAGCTTTTTGCTTCACCTACGGCGATGGCGTGTCTGACATTGACATCACCGCGCAGCTGGCTTTCCACAAAGCCCACGGCAAACAAGCCACCATCACCTCCATCACCCCGCCAGGCCGCTACGGTGCGCTGACGACGGAAGGCAACCAAGTGCTGGGTTTTGCCGAAAAACCACCCGGTGACGGTGGTGCGTTCAACGGCGGCTTCTTCGTGTTATCACCCAAAGTCATAGCCCAAATCGCTGGTGATGCGACCACCTGGGAAACAGAACCCCTGCAAAACCTGGCCCACAGCGGCGAACTGATGGCCTACCGCCACGAAGGTTTTTGGCAGCCCATGGACACGCTGCGTGAGAAGAATCTGCTGGAAAACCTGTGGGCTACAGGCAAAGCGCCTTGGAAGGTTTGGAAGTAGGATGACGCTGACTTGCTGATATGGTTCAGTGACGTTTTAACTTTTCCCCGTTCGCCCTGAGGTATCGAAGGGTCTGCTAACCCAGAGACGCTTCGATACCTCAGGGCGAACGGTTCAAACTTCGCTGGGTCACATCAGTGATGTGAACTCAAGGCAGCATCCAACAACTCTACCCAATGCTTCACCGGCGTTTGCGTGCCGCTTTGCAAATGGGTGATGCAGCCGATGTTGGCGGAGACGATGACTTCGGGGTTCATCTCGTTTAGGTTCCCGAGTTTGCGGTCGCGCAATTGGTAGGCGATTTCGGGTTGCAACACGGAATAGGTACCCGCAGAGCCGCAGCACAGGTGCGCTTCGCAGCTCGCCACATTGATTTTGAAACCCAAAGCTTGCAGGTGCTGCTCGACGCCACCGCGCAGCTGCTGGCCGTGCTGCAGCGTGCATGGTGGGTGAAAAGCGACTTGTTGGGCTACTTTAGCGAAAACTTTGCCTTGCAATTTGTCGACCAAATCCGGCAACAACTCGCTCAAATCTTTCGTTAAGCCACTGATTTTCTTGGCTTTTTCGGCATATTGCGGGTCGTCTTGCAGAATGTGGCCGTATTCTTTGACGGTGACGCCGCAGCCGGAGGCATTCATGACAATCGCTTCAATTTGGCCAGATTCGACCCATGGCCACCAAGCGTCGATATTGATGCGCATATGGGCTTTGCCGCCATCTTGGTCGTTCAAATGAAACTTGACCGCGCCGCAGCAACCGGCTTTGGGCGCTGTCAGGGTTTGGATGCCGGCAGCATCCAGCACGCGGCGGGTGGCGGCGTTGATATTGGGCGACATGGACGGTTGCACGCAGCCTTCTAGCATCAGCACTTTGCGGGTATGTGCTCGGGAGGGGATCATGCCAAACGCTTGTTTGGCGGGCACTTTGTTTTGCAAAGCAGCGGGCAAAAAGGGGCGCAAGAGCTGACCCAAACCCATCGCCGGTGCAAACAAAGGCGACGGCAGCCCTTCCTTCAAGGCCCAGCGAATGGCTTTTTCTGACGCGGGGCGCTCGACCTTGGCGTCGACGATTTTGCGACCAATATCGACCAAATGGCCGTAATCGACACCGCTGGGGCAGGTGGTTTCGCAGTTGCGGCAGGTCAGGCAGCGGTCCAGGTGCAACTGGGTTTCGCGGGTGGGCGTCATGCCTTCCAGCACTTGCTTCATCAAGTAAATACGGCCGCGCGGACCATCTAGCTCGTTGCCCAAGAGCTGATAAGTAGGGCAGGTCGCCGTGCAAAAGCCGCAATGCACGCATTTGCGCAAAATGGCTTCGGCGGCGTTGCCGTCAGGCGTGTTTTTGAATTCTGGGGCGAGGTTGGTTTGCATGACGTTTTAAAGAATTTTGCAGCTTTATGCGAAGCTTTTACATGTCTGCAAACATGCGGCCACGGTTGAAAATGCCGGCCGGGTCGAATTGGCGCTTCAAATCGCGGTGAATGCGGTCCAAAGGTGCTTTGAGAGGGTTGAAAACGACTTTGTTTTCGGCCCTATTTCCGATGTTAGCAGGCGTATTTATTGCCTGAGATGCTATGAATAAAATAGCATTTCCACCCACGGCGTTTACTTTGCTGCGAATGCTTGCCACATCGCCGTAGGGCAACTTGACCCAGCGCTGCGCGCCATGCCATTCAATCAGGGTCTTATCAATATCAGCCAACTGCAAATCTGGCGCGGTGTCTGGCACGCTCAGCCGCCAGAGGCATTCGTCGCCCTGCAACTTGAAGAAATCCATGTTTTGATGCCGCAAAGCCTGCCAATCGGCAGCCACGGTCGCGTTGCCAGACGCTGCGTTTTGCAACTTACCACCCATTTTATGGATGGCCGCTTCGACGGCGGCAACCGCGCCGCGCAAGCGCACGTACAAAACACCTTGGCCGGCTTCTTGAATCCAGCAACTGGCATTCAGCGGCAGGGGCTGCGCGCCCCAGGTGTTGAGCATGTTCAGCGCGTCAGCTTGTGTGCACGCAAACTTCAACGTCGCCTCAGCCGGTGCGATGGGCAGTACTTTGAGAGAGACTTCGGTGAGCAGCCCCAATGTGCCCATGGAGCCCGCCATCAAGCGGCTGACGTCGTAGCCAGCGACGTTCTTCATCACCGTGCCGCCAAAATGCAGCTCTTCACCTTTGCCGTTCAGCATGTTGACGCCCAGCACGAAGTCTTTGACGCTGCCGCTGCTGGCGCGGCTGGGGCCGCTCAAACCAGCGGCAACCATGCCGCCTACGGTGGTTTGCGTTCTGACAAAGGCGGGCAAGATACCGATCGGTTCGTCAGCCGTGCCCCATTTTTTCTCGAAATGCGGCGGCTCAAAAGGGAGGCATTGGTTTTTCTCGGCCAACACAGCTTCTAGCTCGGCCAACGGTGTCCCCGCTTGCACGGTGACAACCAACTCGCTGGGCTCGTAGCTGGTGATGCCGTTCAAGCCTGTGGTGTCCAAAATGTCACCCTGCAGCGACTGGCCATAAAAGTCTTTGGTGCCGCCACCGCGAATTCTGAGCGGCGTGCCAGCACTTGCAGCAGCCTTGATGCGATCGACCACACCTTGTAAATTGTTTGACATCATTAATCTTGGTAAAAGTTGACGGGCAAGCCCGGCACATCGACTGGCATGGCAAACACATGCCCAGCCAAGGGTTGCGCTTTCATTTCCTCTGCCGAGCGCATAAAACTGGAGGTGGTGATGAACAGGGTTTTCATGTCCTCACCGCCAAAACACGGCATGGTGGTGCAGCGGGTGGGGGTGGGAATAGTGGCCAACAACTGGCCGGAGGGTGCAAATTTCAGAATCCGCTGGCCGTCGTACATGGCGATGTAATAGTTGCCTTGGGTGTCGACCGCACAGCCGTCTGGCCGGCCTTGGTAGTTGACCCCTAGGGTGTTTTCTGGCGTCCAACCAGCAGGTTTGGCGTCAAATTTCTGGAAAACACGTTTGTTGGACATTCCGCCGGTCGCTTCGTCCCAATCCCACGCATGGATGATTTGGTCTACCGTGTCGGCCCAATAGATGGTTTTGTTATCCGGCGACCAAGCCAAGCCGTTGGCCAAAATCGCGTCTTTTTGGACGATGTCGAATTTTGGGGCGTTTTTTTGTTCAACTGTCCCACGCGCATCCAGGCAATACAAGGCGGCCAGGCGCTGGGTACGCGGCTCAAACATGCTGCCCGCCCAGAAACGGCCGGCAGCGTCGCATTTGCCGTCGTTGAAACGCTGTGTGGCGGTGTCGTAGTCGACCGAGGCGATTTTGACCAACTCTGACTGCCAATGCGCCGCGCGGTAGATGCCGTCGCGCAGCGCAATGACCAAACCACCACGCCTGGCAGGGGCAATGCAACCGGGCTCTTGCGTCATGTCCCAGCCCTCTGTCACCATGCCGTCCAAGCTGGCGCGGTGGATTTTTTTGCCGGGAATATCGATCCAATACAGCATCTTCTCTGTCGGATGCCAAAATAGCGATTCGCCCAGCATGTCGGGTGCGGTGCTGACGGTGGTCCAAACTGGATTTTGTGAACTCATGCGGGAATATGCTCCAAAACAAGGTCAGCGCTGATGTCTCGCAAGCAGCGCGTGTGGCCAAACTGACATTCTCGCGCAAAACACGGCGCGCAATCGAGTGCAGGTTGGTAATTAGGGTCATTTTTTAACCACAGTACAGTGGCAGCCCTGCTCAAAGGCGGCGTGTGCAAGGGGCTGGATGAGCCAAAAATAGCCACTTGCGGCACCCCCAGCGCAGCGGCCACATGCATCAAACCCGAATCATTACTCACTATAGATTTTGCAGCAGCTATGGCAGAAAATGCGCCGGCTAGCGTCGTTTTTCCTGCTAAATTAAGGCATTTATTGGGTTGCTTGGCATTCACAGGGCTGACAATCGCTTCGCACAGCTCAAATTCTTTGCCAGACCCCAGGAGCACGACGGGCACGTCCAATTTCAAGGCCACATCCACAAAATGGGGCACCGGCCAGCGCTTGGCTGAGCCAAACTCAGCCCCGGGTGAAAAAACCACGTAGTTGCCGCGCTGCAAACCCAGCTCGGCTAGCGTGGTCTGCACATCGGCATCGTTCAATGTCAGCTGGGGCATGTCGGTTTGGTAGCCCGTTTTGGGGTTTTCTTCACCGCTCAGCGCGGAGTAAAACGCCACCATGGGCGGCTTTTTCGTTGGGTTTTTCAGTCGATGCGTCAGAAAACCAATGCGCGCTTCGCCCATGTAACCCATGCGCTTGGGGATGCCCGCAAACATGGGCAACAGCGCACTTTTGAGTGAATTGGGCAACACATAAGCCGCGTCAAACGGCTGCGGGCGGCGGCTGAAATCCAGCGCCATACGCCGCCGTGCCGCAAACTGCAAACCACCGTGCGCAAAGGGAAACTCCACCACCTCGGCCACACTGGGCATGGCGCGGTATACAGGCGCCACCCAAGGCAGCGCCCCCACGGTCAGCCGCTCGCCGCGCGCCTGCAATCGACGCATCAGCGGCTCGGTCATCACCGCATCACCGATCCACTGGGGGGCGATAATGAGTGAGTTGCTGTGATAGTTAATGGGAGCCGCCGAAATGCTCACCTGCCTTTAAAGCGTAAATCGTACCGCAATAGGCGCATTTGGCGCTACCGGTGCGACCCACATCCAAGAAAACCTTGGGGTGGTTGTTCCACACCGGCATGCCCGCTTTGGGGTTGGGGCAGAACACGCCGCCTTGGTGGTTCAAGTCAGACGCCAAGAGTTCGACGGTGCTGCTGGCGGTTTTGACGTTGGGTTGGGCTTTGTTTATCATGGTGAATTCTCGCAAATATCTCTAAAGTCTCTAAAAATCCTCGGAATCCCTTGATTTTAAGCGGCTGCGGGTGGTTTTCCGTCTTCTTGGCCTTGCTCCTGACCTTGTTCCCGCTCTTGATCCTGCCCTTGTTCCCCAATTTGCTCCTGAGCAGGCTCAGGCCGAAACAACTCCCAGCTCTGCAATTTGCCGTTTAAAAACGTGCAAGTGACATGCGATTTCGTACCGTCTGTCCACCTGAATACTTCAGGCTGTGCGTCTTTCACACTCAACAGCTCGCCCAAAGCCTTGGTCATGGCGATGACATGCATCAACGTTTTGCCTTTTTGCAACTTGGCATTTAGCATCACCGCGCTGCCGACGTAGCCAATCGGTCTATCCGCCGTGCGCTTGAGCACCTGCATCATACGGCTGAAATGCAGCAACGCCCAAGTGACCAAGCCGGTCGCCACAATAGCCACGCCTGGCCATTTGTAGTAGGTGTAAGCCACGGAAAACGCCGCGGCGACGAGGATGAAGGTGATTATTTTCGTGAACATTTTTACGATTCAGGCATGATTTTGCTGCGAATTAAATAGCAGCTTAGGCAATAAATACGCCAGCTATAGAGATTTTTACCTCTATTTTAGCACCATATCAACCCAGCGACCGAATCAAAGCCATCGCCTCTTCAATCCGCTCCACGGGGTGAATCGTTAGTCCCTCAAAGTCTGGGTTGTCTTTCGCGCCTTTCTTGGGCGCATTGGCTTTGGGCACGATGGCGACGCTGAAACCGAGTTTGGCGGCTTCTTTCAGACGCTCCTGACCGCGCGGGGCGGGGCGCACCTCTCCGGCCAGACCGACTTCGCCAAAGGCGATGAAACCTTTGGGCAGCGGCTTGCCGCGCAGACTGGAGGTGATGGCCAGCATCACCGCCAAATCGGCCGCTGGCTCGCTGATGCGGACACCACCGACCGCGTTGACAAATACGTCCTGGTCCATGCACGCTACCCCCGCGTGGCGGTGCAAAACAGCCAATAACATAGCCAAACGGTCTTTGTCCAAACCGACACTCAGACGTCTCGGGGATGGCCCGCCGCTGTCCACCAGCGCCTGAATTTCCACCAGCATGGGCCGCGTGCCCTCTAAAGTGACCATGACGCAACTGCCCGGCACCGGCTCGCTGTGCTGGCTCAAAAAGATGGCGCTGGGGTTGCTCACGCCCTTCAAACCGCGCTCGGTCATGGCGAACACGCCGATTTCATTGACCGCGCCAAAGCGGTTTTTGATGGCACGAACCAAGCGAAAGCTGCTGTGGGTGTCGCCCTCAAAGTACAGCACCGTATCCACCATGTGCTCCAGCACGCGCGGGCCAGCCAGTGCGCCCTCCTTGGTGACGTGGCCGACCAGCACAATAGCAGTCCCGCTGCTTTTGGCATAGCGCGTGAGATGTGCTGCGCACTCGCGTACCTGCGCCACCGAACCCGGGGCGGAGGTGAGTTGATCCGAATAGACGGTCTGGATCGAATCAATCACCGCGATCTGGGGTTGTTCTTTTTCCAGCGTGGCGAGGATTTTTTCCAGACCAATCTCAGCCATCACCTTGACTTGAGAATTCAGCAGCCCCAAACGACGGGAACGTAGCGCGACTTGTGCGCCGCTTTCTTCCCCCGTTACATAGAGGGTTTTTTGACCGCTGCGCTGCAATGAATCCAGCGCCTGCAGCAACAAGGTCGATTTGCCGATGCCGGGGTCACCACCGATCAGCACCACACCGCCCTCGACCATGCCGCCACCTAAAACGCGGTCCAGTTCATCATGCCCCGTGGGGGTGCGTTGCATGTCCACCGCGTCAATGTCGCCCAAGGTCGCCACTTCAGCGGTTTTAGCGAGGGAGGCGAAACGGTTTTTGGTGGGCTGTGCATTTTCGGCAACGGACTCGACCAGCGTGTTCCAGGCGTTGCAGCTGGGGCACTTGCCCAGCCATTTGGGTGCGGTGCCGCCGCATTCGGTACACACGTATATAGTTTTTTCTTTTGCCATAGCGCATATAGTAAGACATTTAACTGTACAAATGAACAGTTTTATAAATTTAACAACTTTAATTTTTTTGCTCTAATACCATCTATGAAACCTTCCATGCACTCTGACGAATGGCAAGCCCGCGTTGAACTGGCCTCGTGCTACCGCATTTTCGCCATGCTCGGCTGGACCGAGATGATCTACAACCACATCACCTTGCGCTTGCCTGATTCGGTGGCCAAAGGAGAAAAACAGTTTCTCATCAACCCGTTTGGTCTGCACTACAGCGAAGTCACCGCGAGTAATCTGGTCAAAATCGACATCCACGGCACCATTTTGGATGATTCAGTTTATCCGGTGAACCCTGCCGGCTTCACCGTGCATGCCGCTATTCACGACAGCTTGCCAGAGGCGCACTGCATCATGCACACCCACACCACGGCGGGTGTGGGTGTGGCGTGTTCGGCGTTGGGTTTACTGCAAAACAATTTTTACTCCGCCCAACTGCACGACAGGGTGGCCTACCATGACTTTGAAGGCATCACCATCCATGCCGACGAAGCACCGCGTTTGCTGAAAAACATAGGCAACAAGCCGGCGGTGATTTTGCGCAACCACGGCCTGCTGGCTTGGGGGCAGACCCTGCCGCAAACCTTTGTGACGCTGTGGACGCTGCAACGCGCCTGCGAAATCCAGCTGGCGACGCTGAGCATGGGTGCAGCTATCCCTGTTGCAGCATCGGTCGCGGCAAAATGTACCCGTGACTCGCTGCAGTTCGACGCCAAATTTGGCGCAGGCCGCGATGTGTTTGACGCGATGCGGCGGCTGGTGGACAAGACGGATGACAGCTACAAACAATGACCGCCCACAATACTATCAATTCAATAGCAGTATAGACAATAAATACGCCGGCTAAATGCCAAATTAGATCCCAAAACTCAATTTAAACCAATTTAACCCATGATTTACAAGAATGTATGTATCGTAGGCGCTGGCTCAATAGGCGGCTGGCTGGGCGCGGGCCTGGC
The DNA here is from genome assembly GCA_043780435.1 of Polaromonas sp. Classification (GTDB taxonomy): domain Bacteria; phylum Pseudomonadota; class Gammaproteobacteria; order Burkholderiales; family Burkholderiaceae_C; genus Aalborgiella. Next base: position 1,415 of record JAYWCQ010000081.1, on the reverse strand, counting down.
GCGGGCGGGTTGCTCGGTCAGTTTTTTGGCGCGTGGCGAGACTTTGAAGGCTTTGCAGATGCAGGGCTTGAAGCTGCAATCCAATGGGCAAACCGAGCAAACCCACGCCGTGCAAGCCAGCCACAGCGCGGCCGAGCTGGGCGCGCAAGACCTGGTCATCATCGCCGTCAAAGCACCTGCGCTGCGTGAGGTTGCCCGGCAGATCGCCCCCTTGCTGGGCAAAGGCACCGTCGTGTTGACCGCGATGAACGGCGTGCCGTGGTGGTTTTTGCAGGGTTTTGGCGGCAGCCTGGCGAACCATGCACTCAGCAGCGTCGATGCCACGGGTGACATTGCCGCGGCCATCCCGGTGGCCCACATCATCGGCGGCGTGGTGCATGCCAGCTGCTCGGTGGCCAGCCCGGGGGTGATTCGCCACGCGTTTGGCAACAAAATCATTGTGGGTGAACCGTCGGGGCAGCCGTCGGGACAAATCTCGCCGCGCGTCACGGCTTTAGCCGCGCTGCTTGAACATGCAGGTTTTGAAGCCCCGATTGCCGAGCAAATTCAGCGCGATATCTGGTTCAAGCTGTGGGGCAACATGACCATGAACCCGGTCAGCGCCATCACCGGCGCCACTTCCAGCCAGGTATTGGACGATGATTTGGTGCGCGCTTTTTGCTCCAATGTGATGTTAGAAGCCAAAGAAATAGGATCGCGTTTGGGCATTCCTATTGACCAACAACCCGAAGACCGCCACGCTGTGACACGTAAATTGGGCGGCTTCAAAACCTCGATGCTACAAGACGTGGAAGCAGGCAAAGCGGTGGAACTGGATGCCTTGGTGGGTGCGGTGAAAGAGCTGGGGCAGCTTACGCAAGTGGCGACACCCTACACCGACGCCCTGTTCGGCCTTGCACGCCTGCACGCGCGGGTGCGTGGCTTGTACTGAAGATTGCTAAGCGGCAGCTTGCTCCAGCGCCGAGATAAACAGCGCCGCCACATCACAACCCGTCTGGTCAAAAATTTCTTGGAAACAGGTCGGGCTGGTGACGTTGATTTCGGTCAGCGAGTCGCCAATCACGTCCAAACCGACCAGCAGCAGGCCGCGACTGGCCAAAATCGGACCCAGCGCATTGGCAATCTCGTAATCGCGCTCACTCAGCGGCTGCGCCACGCCGATGCCTCCGACCGCCAGGTTGGCGCGGACTTCGTTGCCTTGCGGGATGCGGGCTAAACTGAAGGGCACAGGCTTGCCGGCGATGACCAAAATCCGCTTGTCGCCTTCAGAAATGGTGGGTAGAAACTTTTGCACCATCACTGTCTCGGTGCCGTCCTTGTTCAGGGTTTCAATGATGCCGCCTAAATTCAAGCCATTGGCCTGGACGCGGAAGATGCCGGCGCCGCCCATGCCGTCCAGTGGTTTCAAGATGATG
>JAYWCQ010000080.1:0-9059 GCA_043780435.1 Polaromonas sp. | reverse complement strand
CCAAAAAGCGACCAAAATCAAACGCCTTTCGCTCATTTTGAGCTGTCGCCAGTAGTCTAAATACGTAGCCATCATGGTGCTGCCTGCACTTTCACAGTGGCTGTTTCGCCGTTGAGCGCTAACACATAGCCCATGGTTTTAAGCTTGGTTTGCGCTGCGGTTACATCATTGGCCGTCAATCTCACTCCTTTAAAGTTTGTGCTATTTGCTATATATTCTATAGCTGAAGGGGTTGTAGATACATCGGCTAAGTTGCTATTTGTACTGCCAAAGGCAGAAAGCATAGATTCAAAATTGTGCACACCACTGGCACCTGTGGCTTGTCGTAGCGCAGACAATTCACGCGCCATTTGTTGTGGTGCATCAACCACCACTTTCACGCTTGGGAATGCTTGGGTGAGTATTTGATTCACCTGAGTTCGCTTAGCGTTCAAACTGGTTGTTTGTTGCCATGCCCATATGTTCAAACCCACAATATTCGCCACTAAAAGTGCAGCCAACCCCCAGCGCGCAGGCCGCCAAGCGGGCGATTTCCAAAAATTTTGCCATTGCCGAATGAGATTTTTGACGCCTTGACTGTCACCACTCAAGCTTTGCTCAAATTGCGCCAACTCCCACAAGGACGTTGAACTTTGTACCAGGCCATCGGCATGTTGACGTAATTGCACTTTGTGCATCAAGCTGCTTTCTGCCAAAGCTACAACAGCTGACTCCGCCAAAATGGGTGTCGATTCGGGTAGATCAGCCAGCATCGCATCCAGCACACCGCTGGTGTCATTGCCGTAAAACGGGAAAGTAATCACCCCTTGTGCATCTGCGCGTGTGATCCAGGCTTCTTCTGCAGAGCCCGTGACACACACCATGGCTTCACTTTGTGGCCAAAACTCAGGCACCACTTGGGTAACTCGGCAACCAGCTGCATCTAATGCCTGCAAGCTACTCTTGAGCCAAGTTTTATCGAAAGCTGCCACCCAAACGCCAGTGGCTGGCTTGCCAGCTTGAGCCCCTTGCGCCTCTGGTGACAGGGCAAATGCCATGGCGCTGGTGTCGTCAAGCAATCGTTCTTCCAGCAAGCCATCTAAAGCCGCCCGCAAGCGTGCTTTGGGTACTTTGGGAAGATCAACTTGATGCCAAGACAGCGCTTTAGCTGGCACAACCAAAACGGTTGCATCCGCTTTTGGAAGCTCATTCAAGGTTGATACGCCATTTTTACTTCGATTGAGCGTGTCGATGGACAGCACGTAGTGACAGATGCTGTTATCACCGTCACCGGCAAGTGGTGACATGTTGGGATAGGGCAGGGAGACGATCAGCTTACTCATGAATGCATTGTATTAGGGCAAAGTTACTAAGGCAAAGTTACTAAGGTAAATTCGGTCACGGTGAGCCAGAGGTGCCAGCATTTATTTCTGGCGTCGCGACAACAGCACGCTCGCGCCATAGAGTTTTGACATTGTTAACATCGCTTCTATCTATCAAAGAGTGTTCTTCCACCACGGTTTGTTCAAGGCGAATACGCCCAATGACTTCAAAAAATCGGGTAGATACACTTTGCTGGGTGTCTTTAAGTTTTCCTTTGAATGCGGGAACAGCTTTTTCGGCATTGTCTTTGTCGGTGAAATGTGCACGCTCGCGCGTTGTTACTGCCAATTTCGCGTCTGCCAGCTCTAAGTCTGGCACGCTGGCATAAATTACTTCTGCAGGAGCGGTGTTGATATTCACGGTCGTGCGCCCAGGTAGTAAGGTGATGTAGGGTGTGAGTTTTGTGACCGTTTGCGCTGACAGACCCAACCACGTTAACTGCCGCACCCGTTGCGGCATCAGCACGGTGGTCGAAGGCGCTTTGGCGTCCTGTGCTGTTTTGAGGTTGGCTACAAAATCCTCAAGCTCGGTCTTGGGTAAGTTAAAGTGTTCAAACAGCTTTTTAAAAGCAGCCAAATCGAGTGCAGTCTCTTCGTTGCTTCCTATCAAATTATTGACGTTGAGCTTAGACTGCGCATCGACCATGCTGCCCGATAAAAATGCATCTACCTGCTCTTCCGCTGTCATCCCGCCCGTGTTGTTTTTGTCCGCCGCTAAAAAGGTGGACAGGCGCGACTCTTGCAGTGCCACCGCCCAAGGCTCCGCCAAATGGTCGGTGGTGCCGGCGCGACCATCAATACGTAAAATCAAGCGCGACCAATCTAATGCGCCCACTAGAAGCCAAGCCACTTGCACCCGCGCTCGCTCCGCGATTTCCACCTCCACGCTACGCCACTGCTGCCATAGGGCAGCCGCCGCAAACGTAGCCACCAGTGTGACAGTCAGCATGGCTGACAGTAGCGCAGCGCCAGCTTGCTGCTTTTGGCGTGATATAACACCCGGTATCATTTGCCACCCCCTACAGTAGGCCGCACCCAGTCACGGGTGATGTCGCCCACCAGCGCCTGACCGGGTGACAATGTGAGCACCAAGCGCACGCCATCTGGCAATGTAGCTGCATTTGAGCCTGGCATTCGCGCATCCAAGTCTGGGCTAGACAAAGCATTGCTCCAAGCATCGTTGCGGTAGTAAGAAACCTGCCATTTATCAATCGCAGCCACCACCACTTCACCTTTTTTATCGGCCTCAGTGGCATTGCTCGCCCATTGTTTGGCTTGCAGCCAAGCCGCTTGCAGATCGGCGCGGGTTTTTAGGGGCTCAGATTGCCAGCGCAGCCATTTGATTCCGCTGTCAGCATTGCGCTGGCTCCATGCCACCACGCGTATGCTGTCGTTACTCGTCGTATTTTTGGTGTCTACGCCCGTTTCGGCATAGCGCCGCGTGAGTCGCATCACCTGCCCGTCATAGTCCAACCCCGACACGCCAGGCACATTGACTTGAATGGTGAGTGCGTCTAAATCCGTCTGCCATTGCGCCAAACCCGCTTGCAGCGCCAACACACTTTCGGTATGTGTTTGTGTTTGGCTTTGCACCCGCGTCATACCATCCAAACCACGCCAGCTCAGCAATGCTAGCAGTGCCATCACGACGATGGCAACCATCAGCTCTACCAGCGTAAAACCGCGCTGGAATGACTTTTTGAGGTACCATAGTTTCATCAAAACCGCCCCACAATGGTGGAAAGTTTGATGACGCTGCTGCCACCCGCATCGCCTTTTTCGGCCGATTGTCCGTTAAACACTTCAGCATCCACACGTCTAAAGCTGGGGTTGGGCGTTGCCGATACGGTCATTTTTCCGTTCATGGTTTTACCGGTTTGCATACAGCTAAACGTGCTGTCGCCCACATTGGGCATGGCTTTGCTTAAGCGCACTTTGATCAGCTCGTTTTCCACGCACACCTGTCCCAACAGCACGTCAGACAAACGCTGCGCATTGTTTACCAACGAGTCCGTCGCCCGCATGCCAGCCAGCAGGGCTATCGACACAATGCCCAGCGCTACGAGCACCTCAATCAGCGTAAAACCTGTTGATTTATTCACTGGATTTGATCGCTAGACTTGATACTAAATGGGCGAATACCATCCGTCGCCAAGGTCAAGCTGCGGGCCGCATGGCGCAGCAGCACTTCTTGCGGAGCAATGATGGGCTCTGGGCCTAAAGCTAAGCTGTTAGCCAAGCTGTTAGCCACTTCTGCTTGCGTTTCATTGCTCAGCCAAGTGGTCGGAAACTTCACCAAATCTTCCATCTCGCCGGTTTTTTCGTTTTTGATTTTGGCCATGCCTTCAAACACAAAGCCTTGATCCGTTGGCTTCCACGTGATGGCCAAACCGCTGGCGCGAGACTGCGCCCGAGCCGAATCCAGCAGCGCCGCCAGCCGTTGTGCATCACGCTCTAAGGCCGTTGCTGAAGCATCAGGAATGGCAAACATCACCCCCGCACTGGCAATGGCAATGATGGCGACCACCACCATCAGCTCCATCAGCGTGAAGCCGCGTATTTTTAGCTTATTGCCAAGAACCAATGTCCGCATTCTTGCCTTCGCCACCAGTCACGCCGTCCGCGCCAAAACTCATCACATCAACCTCTTTGTTGATGCCAGGGTTCAAATACTGGTAGGGCTTGCCCCAGGGGTCATTTGGTAGTTTTTCAATGTAACCCTTCCAGTTGGGCGCGGCAGGACCGGTGGAGGGTCGGATTGCCAGGGCTTGTAAACCCTGCTCCGCTGTCGGGTAGTTTTGGTTGTCCAGTTTGTAAAGCTTCAGCCCTTGCATGATGTTGTTCACATCCGTTTTCGCCACAGCAGCTCGGGCATCGTCATCGCGGCCAATCACGTTCGGCAAAATCACCGCCGCCAGCACCCCAATGATGATGACCACCACCATCAGTTCAATCAGCGTGAAACCTTGAGAGAAGCGCCTCTTTAGGCCCTTCATGCCAAGATCTGCTGAACCTTTGTTTACGAATTTCTGCTGCACCATGTCTATTGACCTCATAAAATAACCACCAACAACCTGCCGTCAATGTTCAAATCAACTATTTGACGCGAACATCTTAAATAAATTCAAGTTTCCATCATAATCGCCTAATGACGACTGCCATCCTCAAATCCGACGCCAACAGCTGGACTTTACGCCTCTTTACACTCTTGGTGTGGCTGTTGGTCGGTTTATGCGCCGCCTATTGGGCCTTCAAATTCGTCACCACCAAGCCCGTTGAAGCCACCGCAGCGCTGGCCACCCCCACCGTGGTGGTTGATTCTAAAGCCATCGCCAAGCTGCTAGGCGCCACCGACAATGTCGCTAAACAGCCTACAAACACAACAGCCAGTACCAAATTTGTGCTGTTTGGACTAGCGGCTACGGCAGGCGGCCAAGGGGTCGCCCTCATCGCCCTAGACGGCAAACCCGCCAGACCCTACCGTGTGGGCAGCTTGGTGGCGGATGACTTGATGCTCAAATCCATCTCCAAAACAGGCGTTGTACTGGCTGCCTCCCTCACCTCGCCCGAAGGCGTGACGCTAGAGCTGCCAGAGCGCAAGCCGATCAATACAACAGCCATAGCTGCGGTGAATCAGATGGCCACCCCACCAGCTAACACGCCAGCCAGCGCGCTACCAGCACCACCCCGATTCCCCGCCATGAACTCTAACAATGCAATTCCAACCGTTGCACCTGTTTTACCGCTCGCCATATCGCCCAATCAGCCACCTGCCGCACAGCCCAGTCGCTTCATACCAGGCGCCGCCGCCGCCATCAGCCGCTTCGCCCCACAAGTTTCCTCCCAAATGTCCGACGGCCAAGCCCCAAGCGAAAGCCCGAGCCCAAACCCGAACCCGAACCCGAACCCGAACCGTTCATCCGTAGGTTCCGGCAGTTAATTTGAGATTGAGGGCTTGATTGCTATTTATTTAATAGCACCTTAGAAAATAAATACGCCGGCTAGAGTCATATTCTTCACTCTAAAAGCATGCTTACATTCTGTTGTAAGCTGCGCTATGCCAAACTAAACCGATAAATCCCATCGGTGCAAAATTCACGCTTTAATTCGCCTTTAAACCATAAAAAGTGCAAATGCGCTATCACTTCACCCATTGCAAAGGTGGTTTGGTGCAAATCCAGCTCTCTTTTGAACATCACGGGCAGCACGTCGGCTGCGCTGCTCGGTTGGGCGGTGCAGGTGTCTATCACTTCGGCCAGGCGGTCACGGTGGTGGTCGTGCAGCTGTTGGATGCGCTCGTGTATGCCGATGAAGGGTTTGCCGTGGGAGGGCAGGATGAGGGTGTCGGGCGCGCAGGGGGCGAATTTGTCGATGGAGTCTAAAAACAGCTGCAGCGCGTTGGATTCAGGCTCGATGTTGTAGACGCTCACGTTGGTGGAGATGCGCGGCAGCATCATGTCGCCGCCCAGCAATATTTTGGATGCTTCACAATACAAGGCGATGTGCTCAGGCGCATGCCCGTAGCCGCTGATGCAACGCCATGGTTTGCTGCCAATTTGGATGATGTCGCCATCCATCATGCGGCGGTAGCTGCGTGGCACATCGGGCACTAGGCTGGTGAAGTAGTTGGAGCGGGCTTTGAGTTTTTCTTGCGATACGGGGTCAACCAGGCCGTGTTTGGCGAAAAACTGGGCGCTTTCCAGACCGTCAAACCCCGAGTTTGGCGCGCAAGCCATGCGCACCACGTTGTAGTCCGTCCCGCTCATCCACAGCGCCACACCCCAGCGCGCGCACAGCCAGTGGGCCAGGCCAATGTGGTCGGGGTGCATGTGGGTGACGATGACGCGCAGAATCGGCAAGCCTGCCAGCGCGTTGACAAACACCTGTTCCCACTGCGCACGGGATTCGGGCCGGTCGATGCAGCAGTCCACCACCGTCCAGCCGTCCACACCGTCGATGTTGTCGCGCAGCAGCCATAGATTGATGTGGTTCAGCGCAAACGGCAAGCCCATGCGCAGCCATTGGATGCCGGGCGCGACGGCCAGGCCATGGCCAAACTCGGGCATCTGCTCCCCCAGCGGGTAGTGCAGTCTGCGTTCCAGCTCGGTCATGGGGCTGGAAATATAAGGTTTTTCAGGAGAGATTTGGGTCATGTTGCGTGATATTTACGTCATAATCGGGCGAATTAGTTGTTTACCTTTACGTAAACGTCAACCGTTGAACCATCTTACTCCAAGCCTTCAAAAAAGCATGAACATAAGTTACACCATCACCGACTTGGCCAAAGAGTTTGACTTAACCACGCGTGCGATTCGGTTTTATGAAGACATGGGCCTGTTGAGCCCACAGCGAGAAGGCGTCGGTGGCCGTAGCCGCGTCTATAGCGCCCGCGACCGCACCCGCTTGAAATTAACTTTGCGTGCGAAACGCTTGGGTTTATCCCTCACCGAAGCGAAAGACATCATCGACCTCTACGACAGCCCGCGCGACACGGGGGTGCAGCTGCAAAAGTTCTTGTCCGTGCTGGCCGCGCATCGGCAAGAGCTGGAAGAGCAAATGACGGATTTGCAGGCTAATTTGGAAGAGGTGAAATTGCATGAAAAAGAGGCGAAAGCGCTGTTGGTTAAGCTTAAAAAATAAGTTATTTTTTGTTCTCACAAGAGCAAGATCAGTAGAAAAACTGCTGCCTGCTTGGCAAAAAGTATGTGCTGAGATTGAGAAGAAAAATATGCCGACTGAATCAGAAAAAGCACAGCTGACACGCATGACACCTGTGTTTGATGGGCAAGTTCAAAATGCCCTGTCGATGACGGAGAAATAAATCGATATATAAGAACACTCGAAAAAAAACCACCCGAAGGTGGTTTTTTTTAAAGCAATTAAGTGCTTACAAACCTGCAGAAGCACGCAGCGCGGCTACTTTGTCAGTCTTTTCCCAGGTGAATTCTGGCTCGTCGCGGCCGAAGTGGCCGTAGGCGGCTGTCTTTTCGTAGATTGGGCGCAGCAAATCTAGCATCTGGATGATGCCTTTTGGACGCAGGTCAAAGTGCTCTTGCACCAAGGCGGACAATTTCTCGTCAGACATGATGCCTGTGCCTTCGGTGTAGACGGTGACGTTCATCGGCTTGGCAACACCAATCGCGTAAGCCACCTGAATTTGGCACTGCTTAGCCAAACCAGCGGCGACAATGTTTTTCGCCACGTAGCGTGCTGCGTAGGCGGCTGAACGGTCAACTTTGGAAGGGTCTTTGCCTGAGAACGCGCCACCACCGTGTGGGCAAGCGCCGCCGTAGGTGTCCACAATGATCTTGCGACCGGTCAAACCGCAATCGCCTTGTGGGCCGCCGATGACGAAACGACCGGTCGGGTTGATCAAATACTTGGTGTCTTTGGTGATCATTTCTTTCGGCAATACCGGCAAAATGATCTGCTCAATGACGGCGTCAATGAAGCTTTGCTTCATTTTATGTTGCGTTTCAGACTGGTCTGGGTCGTGCTGGCTGGACAACACCACGGTGTCGATGCTGACGGGTTTGCCGTCCACATAGCGCATGGTCACTTGGCTTTTAGCATCTGGGCGCAGGTAAGGCATGCGGCCATCTTTACGCAGTTGCGCTTGGCGTTCGACCAAACGGTGCGCGTAATAAATGGGCGCTGGCATCAAATCAGGGGTTTCGTCACACGCGTAGCCAAACATCAAGCCCTGGTCGCCCGCGCCGATGTTGAGGTGGTCGTCAGACGCGTGGTCCACGCCTTGGGCGATGTCGTTGGATTGCTTGTCATAAGCGACCAAGACCGCGCAGCCTTTGTAGTCAATGCCGTAGTCGCTGTTGTCGTAGCCGATGCGCTTGAGGGTATCGCGCGCCACCTGGATGTAGTCGACATGCGCGTTGGTGGTAATTTCACCGGCCAGCACCACCAGGCCGGTGGTGGTCAGGGTTTCGGCGGCCACGCGGCTTCGCGGGTCCTGCTTGAAGATGGCATCAAGGATGGCATCGGAAATCTGGTCGGCTACCTTGTCGGGGTGGCCCTCGGATACGGATTCGGAAGTAAAGAGAAAATCGTTCGCCATTGCGTACACTCCATTGGGTTAGTCGGCGCGTTGCCGGCTTGGGGTGCCTCGGCGAACGCTTTAGCAGTTTGGTTTAATGTCGCTCTGCAAGTTGTTCAATAACTCAGCGACAGTTTGCATTATAGGACGCCCCGGTTCTGGCGTGTTTCGGCCATATTTCGGGCATACAGGTCCGACCCATCCCTTTTTTACAGATTTCATGCGCTGGATATTTCGCTTTTTTTCTGCCTGGCCGCTGGCTGCGCTGCATGCGCTGGGCGGCGCGCTGGGCTGGCTTGTCTGGGCGCTAAGCGCGCGCTACCGTGCGCAGTTTCGCGCCAATGTGCAACAGGCGGGCCTAGGTTTTGAGGCGGCACGGCCCGCTATTGCTGAAGCCGGGCGCTTTGTTGCTGAACTCCCCAGGCTGTGGATGCGGCCGCCGGGCCAGTCCTGCCTTGGCAATGTGCTGCTTGAAGGCCAGGAGCACGCCGAACGCGCTTTTGGCGCGGGCCGGGGCGTGATTTTTTTTGGTCCGCATTGCGGCAGTTTTGAGCTGGGTCCGCAAGCGCTTGCCGAACTGTATGGTCCTATCACTGCGATTTACCGTCCAGCCCGCAAACCCTGGCTCGCCCGGCTGGAAAGCCTGG
>JAYWCQ010000079.1:0-2642 GCA_043780435.1 Polaromonas sp. | reverse complement strand
CCAAGCGCGGTCGATGATGGCGTGTTCGATGGACTTGATGCCCACCGCATCGTCATTCACGTTCAGCGTACAAGCGGCTTCGCACGGTGCGGGGCAGATTCGACCGGTGAACTCTGGAAAGTTGTTGGTGCTGTGCAGCACATCAATCGCCTCTTTCCAATCTGCCGGTTTACCGTGGTAAACCAGATCATTGAAGTCAGGGATGATGTTGTTGACCGGGCAGCCACTGTTGCAAAACGGTGTGCCGCAATCCATACAACGCGCGGCTTGCGTTTTAGCCTGCTTGTCGTCCAAGCCGATGACGAATTCTTTGTAATTTTTGAGGCGCTCAGGCACAGACTTGTAGCCTTCCTCCAAACGCTCAAATTCCATAAAGCCGGTTACTTTACCCATGATATTTTCCTGAAATTTTTATAATATTAACTATATTTTTTATAGCGTCTTAGGCAGAAATTACAACGGCTACAGCTTCTTTTTTAGCTTGTATTTTCAACTTGGCAGCCGCCATCTCACCCAAAGCACGTTTGTACTCGATCGGGAAGACTTTGACGAACTTGGCGCGTGCCGTATCCCAGTTGTCCAGCAGCTCACGGGCGCGCTTGCTGCCGGTCCAGCGGTTGTGGTCTTCGAGCAGCTTTTTGAGCTGAACTTCGTCAGTTTGGCCTTTGTTCCAAATCGTTTTGTCCATGGTCGCGGCTTGCTCGGTACTGGTCAGCACGTTTTCCAAGCTGACCATCGCCGTGTTGCAGCGTGTTGCAAACTGACCGTCTTCGTCGTAGACATAAGCGATACCGCCGCTCATACCCGCCGCGAAGTTGCGGCCGGTTTTACCCAAAACAACCGCTGTACCGCCCGTCATGTACTCGCAGCCATGGTCACCCGTGCCTTCAACGACAGCGGTCGCGCCTGACAAGCGCACGGCAAAGCGCTCGCCTGCCACGCCGCTAAAGAAGGCTTCGCCGCTGGTTGCGCCATACATCACCGTGTTGCCCACGATGGTGTTGCGCACCGCGTCACCACGGAAATCAATGCTTGGGCGCACAACAATGCGGCCGCCAGACAAGCCTTTGCCGGTGTAATCGTTGGCGTCGCCAATCAAATACAGCGTGATGCCGTTGGCCAAGAACGCGCCGAAGGATTGACCACCCGTGCCTTCCAGCTGGATGCGGATGGTGTCATCCGGCAAACCTTCAGGGCGCACTTTGGTCAGCGCGCCTGAGAGCATCGCGCCCAGCGAACGGTTCACATTGCGCGCCACTTCCATGAATTTGACTTTTTCACCGCGCTCAATCGCTGCTTTGGACTTTTCAATCAGCACATTGTCCAAGCTGCGCTCTAAACCGTGGTCTTGGTTTTCGACGTGGAATCGTGGCACATCCGCAGGGACTTGCGGCACAGCAAACAAACGGGCAAAGTCCAAGCCTTGGGCTTTCCAGTGTGCTATGCCTTGTTTCATGTCCAGCAGATCGGCGCGGCCAATCAAATCGTCAAACTTGCGGATACCCAGCTGCGCCATGATGTGACGCACTTCTTCGGCGATGAAGAAGAAGTAGTTGACCACATGCTCAGGCTTGCCGGTGAATTTTTTGCGCAACTCAGGGTCTTGCGTCGCCACACCCACGGGGCAGGTGTTCAGGTGGCACTTGCGCATCATGATGCAGCCCTCCACCACCAAGGGTGCGGTGGCAAAGCCGAATTCATCCGCACCCAACAAGGCGCCAATCGCCACATCGCGGCCGGTTTTCATTTGGCCGTCAGCCTGCACACGGATGCGGCCACGTAGGCGGTTCAGCACCAGGGTTTGCTGCGTTTCAGCCAGACCAATTTCCCACGGGCTGCCGCAATGCTTGATACTTGACCAAGGCGATGCGCCCGTGCCGCCGTCATGACCGGCGATCACCACGTGGTCGGCCTTGCACTTGGCAACGCCGGCGGCAATCGTGCCCACACCCACTTCAGCCACCAGTTTGACACTGATACCGGCGTGCGGTGCGACGTTTTTCAAGTCATGGATCAGCTGCGCCAAGTCTTCAATGGAGTAAATATCGTGGTGCGGTGGTGGTGAAATCAAACCCACGCCTGGCACGGAATGACGCAGTTTGCCGATGTAATCGGACACCTTAGCACCAGGCAGTTGACCACCCTCACCCGGCTTGGCTCCTTGCGCCATTTTGATTTGAATCTGATCGGCACTGCTCAAATATTCAGCAGTGACGCCGAAGCGACCGGAAGCAACTTGCTTGATTTTGGAGCGCATGGAGTCGCCCGCATTCAGTGCGTAGTCAACCTCAAACACGTCTTTTCCCAGCAAGTCAGACATGGTCTGGCCCTGCTTGATAGGGATGCCTTTGAGTTCCTGGCGGTAACGCGCCGGGTCTTCACCACCCTCGCCGGTGTTGCTCTTGCCGCCAATGCGGTTCATGGCGACGGCGAGTGTGGAATGCGCTTCGGTCGAAATCGAACCCAAAGACATCGCACCAGTGGCGAAACGTTTGACGATTTCTTTGGCGGATTCGACTTCTTCGACCGGAATGGCTTTGCTTGGGTCGATTTTGAACTCAAACAAACCGCGCAGTGTCATGTGGCGCTTGGATTGGTCGTTGATCAACTGCGCATATTCTTTATACGTGCTCCAGTTGTTA
>JAYWCQ010000078.1:0-3179 GCA_043780435.1 Polaromonas sp. | reverse complement strand
CGCGGCGCATCGATCGAAAGAAACAGCACAATCGGTGCCGCGATCAGCGGAAAGCCACTGATCAGCCCGGAGACGCGATGCCCCCAGCGCCGCCCGGCGTAGCTGACCAGCCAGATCACGACCGGAATGGCAACGAGTTTGATGGCAATCATGAGAACTGGAATACCGCCCGGAATTGTCGAATTTCTTTACATTCTCTGGGCATGACATTGGCGTATATTTATAACTTATTGATTTTAAATAGTTTAATAAATTGGCACGGGTAGTGCTTTATCCTCAATACAGCAATAGACATTTGTTTCCATCCCTTATCAAGCACCCGGAGAAATACCATGAAACTCAGTAAACTTTTAGCAGGGCTGGCTGTAGCGGCATCGCTGGTCTCTGGTGTCGCCTCCGCAACCATTCAGAACTTGACCACGTGGAACACCTTTGCGGGAATTAATGGCTCGGTGTCGTTAAGCCCTTCTAGCGCCAGCATGTCGGGCACTGCGGGTATTTATAAGAGCTTCAACCTTGCCGCAGGTAGCCCTTTTTCCTTCAACTGGCTTTTTCAGGCCGGTGATTACATGCCCTATAACGATTTTGCCTCTGTCTATGTCGATGGCGGCCTCAATTTCGTGTTGTCCAACGTGGCTGCAGTCGGTAATTATGGCAGCAGCGGCCCACAGTTCTATTCGACTGTTCTGACCAACCCGGTCAACGGCAACATCTTTTTTTCGGTAAGCAACGTCAGTGATAATATCAACAATTCCACTCTCACAGTCTCCAATGTGAACGTCCCGGAACCTGGCATGCTTTTGCTGATGGCGACTGCCTTGGCTCTGATCGGTGTTGCATCACGCCGCAAGAGCAAGCACACTGCCTGAATTAACAAGTAAACGCTTTGCCCCAAGCAACAAACCCGCTTCGGCGGGTTTGTTGCTTTTTGACGAGTCAATTGTGCGCCACCGCCTTTTTCGTGCCGGGCGTCACCACATAGTCGGGCCGTCCATTTTTCATCCACAACACGATATTCTGCGCCGCCTTGCGGCGCAATTCCTTCTCCGCTTCGAGCGAAAATAGGCAGCATGCGGCGAGAGAACGGAATTACGTTGGGTGCAGCGAGGCGCAGCTGACCAGCCAGATCACGACCGGAATGGCAACGAGTTTGATGGCAATCATGGGAACTGGAATACCGCCCGGAATTGTCGAATTTCTTTACATTCTCTGGGCATGACATTGGCGTATATTTATAACTTATTGATTTTAAATAGTTTAAAAAATTGGCACGAGTAGTGCTTTATAACCAATGCGGCAATTGACATTTGTTTCCATCCCTTATCAAGCACCCGGAGAAATAACATGAAACTCAGTAAACTTTTAGCAGGGCTGGCTGTAGCGGCGTCATTGGTCTCTGGTGTCGCCTCCGCAACCATTCAGGACTTGACCACATGGAACACCTTTACGGGAGTTAATGGCTCGGTGTCGGTAAGCCCTTCTAGCGCCAGCATGTCGGGCACTGCGGGTATTTATCAGAGCTTCAACCTTGCCGCAGGTAGCCCTTTTTCCTTCAACTGGCTTTTTCAGGCCGGTGATTACCTGCCCTTTAACGATTTTGCCTCTGTCTTTGTCGATGGCAACCTCAATTTCGTGTTGTCCAACGTGGCTGCAGTCGGTGATTATGGCAGCAGCGGCCCACAGTTCTATTCGACCGTTCTGACCAACCCGGTCAACGGCAACATCACGTTTTCGGTGAGCAACGTCAATGACAACTCCCTCAATTCCACTCTCACAGTCTCCAATGTGAACGTCCCGGAACCTGACATGCTGCTGCTGATGGCCACAGCCTTGGGCTTGGTCGCATTTGCTTCACGCCGCAAGAGCAAGCGCGCTGCCTGAAGTAAACGCTTTGCCCCAAGCAACAAACCCGCTTCGGCGGGTTTGTTGCTTTTGGGCGAGTTAATCGTGCGCCACCGCCTTTTTCGTGCCGGGCGTCACCACATAGTCGGGCCGTCCGGACTGGAGCCAGCTCACGATGTTTTGCGCCGCCTTGCGGCGCAGCTCCTGTTCCGCCTCCAGCGAAAAATACGCAGCGTGCGGTGACAGGAGAACATTGGGCGCATCAAGCAATTGGGAATCGCGCTGCACCGGCTCGACCGGCAACACATCGAGCCCGACACCATCGAATTTCGACAAGCGCGGAATCAGATCGTCAATCGAAATCACGCCGCCGCGCGAGGTGTTGACCAGGGTTGAGCCGGGTTTCATCAAATCAAGCAGGCGCCCATTGACGATGCCACGGGTCTCGTTGGTGAGCGGCGTGTGCAGCGAGATGGCGTCGGCCTGGCTGAACAATTCGTCGAGCGAGACCCGCTCGACATACGGCGCGAAATCGCCGTCGATGCGGTACGGATCGCACACGATCACGCGCTTGAACATCGAGTGTGCATAAAACGCGAAGCGGCTGCCAATGCGGCCGTAGCCGAGCACCCCGAGCGTGGTGCCGGACATGCGCGGCACCGGGCCGGCCGCGTGGGTGGCCCAGACGCCTTTGCGGATGTTGGCGTCGTGCTGCGGCAGGTGGCGGCGCAGTGACATCACCATTGCCAGCGCATGCAGCGCCACTTCGGATGAGCCATAGTCGGGCGAATTGGCGACCCAGACGCCGTGCTTTTGCGCGTCCGCCGTGTTGATCGAGTCGTAGCCCACGCCCATGCGGCTGCACAGGCCGATGCCGGGGCGCGCGGTGAACACCTTGTCGTTGACCGGCGCATAAGTGATGAGCAGGGCCTGGCAGCCCTCCGACTCGCGAATCACCTGGTCTTCGGTCGTGCATTGCGCCACTTTGAGCTCGATCCCCGCTTTGGCGAGAATGCCGCGCTCCAATTCAACATCGGCGAAGCGGTAATCGGTGAACAGCACTTTCATTCGGTCTCTCCGGTTTGGTTAGCGTTTGGTCAGCGGTTTGGTCTGCGATTTTTTCAGTGCATGGTTCGGGCACCAGCGCGCAATTTTATCCGCCCGGCTGTTGTAACCCGCTGCTGCGGCACTTACAACTTGTTTCAACTCCGGGAGTGCCGAAACACCAGTGCAACACGTTGAAACGGGCATGCCGCTACACTTGTTACAAATACAGAAAGCGAGACCTGCATGAGTCAGCACAAACGCAAAATCCTGATTGTCGATGACGATGCGCG
>JAYWCQ010000077.1:0-3820 GCA_043780435.1 Polaromonas sp. | reverse complement strand
ATTTTTTGTCGAGTTGGTTGGTGGACATCGTTGAATAGGCTCAAAAAACGTAAAAATGAAAGATTTACTCTATTATCGGGCTGTATTGCCCCGTTTATTCCCCCGTTTTTCACTGATATTTGTAGATGTCACCCCGCACAAACCGACAAACACCAGCATCCGCTTTGATATTTGACGCCTGTCAGGTCGGCGTGGTGCTGCGCACGGTTTTGGTGGTTCAGGTGGTTTTAGCTGTGGTGGTGATGTTTTTTGAGACCAGCTTAATCGGCTGGGGCACCAAATTAGCGTTCATCACAGGCGGCGCTTTGCCGGGCACCTTGCTGTGGTTGATTGTCACCTGCAGCCTGAAACACCAATTGCAGCGTCTGCCACGTACGGGACAATACGCAGCAGGGATTGGTTTGGGCGCTGGCGCGGGTGTTTATGCGGTGTTGATGCTGCTATTGGCTGCGGCGATTTCCACGACATCTGCACCGTGGCTGGCCAGTGGCTTTGCAGGTGCTTTGTTTGCTGCGGCTTTGGTCGCTGCGCTGGAGTGGCGCGCCAAAGGGCGCATACCAGCGGCAACCACGGCGAAACTGGCTGAATTGCAATCGCGCATTCGCCCGCATTTTTTGTTCAATACCTTGAACAGTGCTATCGCCTTGGTGCGGCAAGAGCCAGCGCGGGCTGAAGGTTTGCTGGAAGATTTGAGCGACTTGTTCAGGGCGGCCTTGGCGGAACATGGTGACTCTGTCACCCTAGCGCAAGAAATTGATTTGGCGAAAAACTACCTCTCCATTGAACAGGTGCGTTTTGGTGAACGCTTGCAGGTGCAGTGGCAGCTCGACCCTGCAACCAACCTTGCCAAATTGCCGCCTTTGCTGCTGCAACCTTTGGTCGAAAACGCGGTTCACCACGGTGTAGAACCCAGTTCTACGGGTGGCAACATTGTGATCTCAACCAAGCGCGAAAGCCGCAAAGTGGTGGTGCTCATTTCAAACTCCTTGCCGGACAATGCATTAACGGCGTCCGCTGGCCAAGGCATGGCGCTTAACAACGTACGTGGCCGCTTGAGTTTGCTGCACGACATTGAAAGCTCGTTTCAAGCCGGCGTGAAAGACGGCAACTATGTTGTGCGCATGGAGCTTCCCTTATGAACGCTGCGCATGTTTTAAACGTTTTGATTGTTGACGACGAACACCTTGCGCGCAACAGGCTTCGCACGCTGCTGGGTGATTGCACACAACCGATGGCGACCGTGGGCGGCGAAGCCCAAAACGCTTTGGAAGCACTTGCCCAGCTTGAACAGCTGCAATTTGATGCCATTTTGCTGGACATTCACATGCCAGGAGGTGACGGTTTGGCGCTGGCGCTCAGCTTAAAAAACCTGCCCTATTTTCAAGCCAACCCGCCCGCGATCGTCTTCATCACCGCGCATACCGAACACGCCGTTGAAGCGTTTGAACTAACCGCGACTGATTATTTGACCAAGCCCGTACGCCTCGAACGACTCCAAAACTCGCTACAAAAAATAGAGCGCTTTAGGCAATCAATACGCCGGACAGAGCCTGAAAATATCTCCATTTTAGGCGGTGATGCGTTGATGATACAAGACCGTGGCGTGACAGAGCGCCTACCCTTGACCGAAGTGCTCTACCTCAAAGCGGAGTTGAAGTACATCAGCGTGCGCACCGCTTTAAAAACGCATATTCTGGAAGGCAGTTTGAGCGAATTAGAAGCACGCTACCCTTCAAATTTTTTACGCATACATCGCAATGCCTTGGTCGCCACCCACGCCATTCGTGCGCTAGAAAAGCATTTTGACCCCGATGAAGGGGATGGCTGGGCGGTGCGGTTGTCAGGTATTGATGATCTGCTGATGGTCTCGCGCCGCCAGCTGGCAGCTGTTAAAGAAGTGATTTCCAAGTAGCCCAAAATTTCTTTTACATCAATCCGTTCGGGCTGAGGTATCGAAGCCTTCTTGACGGCTATGTTTTAGCCTTATCCGCTTCGGTGATAAACGAATCGGCGTAGAACTCGTCCTCTGGTAGATTGCAAATTTTTACAAAGTCAGCCTGCGCCGAATCGACCACGATAGGCGCGCCGCAGACATAGACTTGGTATGCGCTTAAATCTGGAAAATCTGCCATCACAGCGTGGTGCACAAAACCGGTGCGACCCGTCCAAGCATCTTCAGGCAAGGCGTTGGACACGACGGGCACATAGCTCAAGTTCGGCGTCGCCGCCACGTGCGCCAGCACCCATTCGTGCATGTACAAGTCCGCCGGTCTGCGCCCGCCCCAGTACACAGCCACAGGCCGGGTGTTGCCTTGATGCTGCAGGTGCTGGATGATGGCTTTGATGGGCGCAAAACCCGTGCCAGAGGCGAGTAAAATCATCGGTTTGTCAGAATCTTCGCGCAGGTAGAAACTGCCAAACGGGCCCTCGATGCGCTGGATTTCTTTTTCTTTCATCTCTCCAAACACATGGTCGGTGAACTTGCCGCCCGGCATATGGCGCAGGTGCAGCTCCAGCGTTTTGCTATCACTGGCGATATGCGGCGCGGTTGCCATGGAGTAGCTGCGGCGCGCGCCATCGCGCAAGATGAACTCAATATATTGCCCCGCTTTGTACTGCAAGGTGTCACTGGCGGGCAGCTGGAGATTGATGACCATCACATCGTGTGATTTTTTCTCCAACGAGATCACGCGTGACGGCATACGTTTGATGGGGAAAGCGTCTGCCGTTGTGACTTGGCGCGACTCCAGCACGATGTCGCTTTGTGGCTTGGCGCAGCAGGTCAAAATATAGCCTTTGGCTTCCTCCTCTGGGCTCAAAGCCTTGCTTTGGTGTTTGTTGTGAGTCACTTGGCCTTCCAGCATCTTGCATTTGCACGAACCGCACGCGCCATCTTTGCAGCCATAGGGCAGTGCGACGCCTTGGCGGATGCCAGCAGTCAAAATCGGTTCATCGGGGGCGACGGTAAAACTGCGGTTACTCGGTAAAACGGAGACATTAAAAGACAAAGCGGCTGACATGTGGGTATCCTTGGGGGGTCTGAAACTCGGCGTCTTGACGAGATTTAGCGAGTTTTCGAGAGATTTTTCACGTATTTTTCTAAAGAGCGCCTATTTTGCCTGTAATTTCAAACCCCTCGCACAGACTACCTAGAAGACCCGCCATGACCTTTTGGAGCGCCGGTTTGGGCGCTTTGCCGGCGCGGTTTCGCAAACCAAGGCTGTTGATTGTGGGTTGTGGCGATGTGGGGCAGCGTGTCGCCAGCATTCTGAACACGAACACCAGCGCCAACAAATCTATCCAAGCACAGCCCTTTCGAGTGTTAGCGCTAACTTCTTCTGCAGACCGCATTCCCTCATTTCGCGCCCAAGGCATTGTTCCTTTTGTGGGTAATTTGGATGATGTGGCAAGTTTTCGACGAATTGCTGGCCTAGCCACCCATGTGCTGCATTTGGCGCCACCGCCGTCTGAGGGTTGGACCGATTCACGCACACTGGCTTTAACCCACACTTTGCGGCTGCGCACGGCACCCAGCGCCTTCATTTACGGCTCAACCAGCGGCGTGTATGGCGATTTAGCGGGTGGCAAAGCCCAGGAAACCTTGCCCACGGCAGCCCGAACCCCGCGTGCGGTGCGCCGTGTCAGCGCCGAGCAAACGGTGCGGTTTTTAGGGCGCAGCAGCATCAATTCAAGCTTCATCCGCACCGCCATCCTACGCATTCCCGGCATTTACGCCCCGAATCGCGTGGGCGGCACGCCAAAAGAGCGCTTGCTCAAAGGCACGCCCGTGCTGGCAGCCAAAGACGACGTTTACACCAAC
>JAYWCQ010000076.1:0-2685 GCA_043780435.1 Polaromonas sp. | reverse complement strand
CCCAGCATTTTTTCCAGCGCCAGGCAATAGGCGCTCTCGTTACACATCATCGACATGTAATCCAGGCGGTCCATGTACGGCAATGCCTGAATATAGGTTTTGGTCTCGGCCAGCTTCTCGGTCGCGCGATGCAACAGCCCGATATGCGGGTCAGCACGTTGAATCACTTCGCCGTCAAGCTCCAGCACGAGGCGCAAGACACCATGGGCGGCAGGATGCTGCGGCCCGAAGTTGAGGGTGTAGTTCTTTATTTCGGCCATGTCTCAGACTGACTAGTGCAAGCCTCCGTAGTTGTCTTCACGGATGATGCGGGGTGTAATTTCACGCGGCTCAATCGTGACCGGCTGGTACACGACGCGTCCCTGCTCGGCGTCATAACGCATCTCGACGTGACCGAACACCGGAAAATCCTTGCGAAACGGATGTCCGATAAAACCGTAGTCAGTCAGGATGCGACGCAAATCGGCGTGGCCTTCGAAAACGATACCGAACAGATCAAAAGCCTCACGCTCAAACCAGTTGGCCGAACTCCAGACATCGCACACCGACTGAACAACCGGAAAATTGTCATCGCGGGCAAACACCTTGAGTCGTACCCGCTGGTTCAGGCTCACCGACAGCAGGTGACACACCACGCAGAAACGCAAGCCGACCTGGGGCTCATCCTTGTACGTCGAGTAGTCCACTCCGCACAGATCCATGAGTTGCTCGAAATGACAGCTCGGGTCATCACGCAGAATCTTTGCCACCTGCAGGTAATTTGCCGCGTCCACGACGATGGTGAGTTCACCCAGCCTGACCACACTGCTCACCAGCAGGTCGCCCAGCGCAGCCTCAATATGATCTTTGGTAGTTTGCGGATTTACAGCGTACGAAGTCATCCCCATCCCTTCAAGTGCGTGCAATGGTTTGAGTGCGGCGAATCTTGTGCTGCAACTGGATGATGCCGTACAGCAAAGCTTCGGCCGTGGGTGGGCACCCCGGCACATAGACATCGACTGGAACAATGCGATCACAGCCTCGCACCACCGAATAGCTGTAGTGGTAATAGCCGCCACCGTTGGCACATGAGCCCATGGAAAGCACCCAACGCGGCTCACTCATCTGGTCGTAGACCTTGCGAAACGCAGGCGCCATTTTGTTGCACAGCGTACCCGCCACAATGATCAAGTCGGCCTGACGCGGACTGGCGCGAAATACCTCGGCGCCAAAACGGCTGATGTCGTAGCGCGCGGCGGCAGAGTGCATCATCTCCACCGCACAACAGGCTAATCCAAAAGTCATGGGCCACAGCGAACCGGTCTTGGCCCAGTTCATCACCGAGTCATAACTGGTGGTGACAAAGCCTTCTTTAAATACGCCTTCGATCATCGCATCACTCCCAGTCAAGGGCCCCTTTTTTCCATTCGTAAACAAAGCCCACGACGAGAACAGCCAGAAATACCATGACCGACCAGAACCCGAGCGCACCGATGTCCTTGAGCGACACCGCCCAGGGAAATAGAAATGCAATTTCGAGGTCAAAAAGAATAAACAGAATCGCTACCAGGTAGTAGCGGACATCAAACTTCATGCGGGCATCTTCGAAGGCTTCAAAGCCGCACTCGTAAGGGGAATTTTTGGCTGGATAAGGCCGATTGGGCCCCAGAATGTAACCCAGGACCTGCGGCGCGATGCCGACACCTATGCCGATCAAAATGAATAAGATGATTGGCAAGTACTGATCAAGATTCATCGGACAATTCTGACCCAGGTTGTTGTTTGCTGCTTTGATCCATATCAAGCATGTTTATTTGGTGCCGTCGGCGAGACTCGAACTCGCACAGCTTTCGCCACTACCCCCTCAAGATAGCGTGTCTACCAATTTCACCACGACGGCTATTTTCATGTGTCCGAATTGCGTGCGGCGTCTTGCGACTTCAGCTTTGCAAACACCGTGGGAGTTTACCCTGTAAATGACCCTATTTTTTTAAGGATAAGGGCAATTTCAACAGCAATTATTTGGATGGAATTTGGGCCGCCCCCGACGCTGGCACTGAGGGTACGACTGCCACTGGAGCCGGCGCTGTGACGGCCGCGCCCTCAAGCACACTGCCCGAACTTACGGCCGGGCGCGCGGCACCAAAATAGGCCAGCAATAAAGTGCAAGCAAAGAACACCGTGGCCAACACGGCAGTGCTACGCGACAGAAAATTTGCACTGCCGCTGGCCCCAAACAGACTGCCCGAACCACCACTGCCAAAGGCGGCACCCATATCAGCCCCTTTGCCGTGCTGGACCAAAATCAACCCGACCATGGCAACCGCCGAGATCATCTGGACAGCGAGAAGAATGGTAAGAAAAACATTCATTAAATACTCCTAAATATGCAGCAACCAGTGCCCAAAAATACCGCCTAGTGGGCAGCACTAATAATCGATAAAAAATCCAAAATCTTGAGTGCAGCGCCACCCACCAGGCCGCCATCAATATCAGGCTGCGCCAGCAACTGCGCCGCGTTCGCAGCATTCATGCTGCCGCCGTAAAGAATGTGAATGCGATCCGCCTGATGGGTGGCCGCGCGCAACTGCGAGCGCAACACCGCATGCACTTGCTGCGCCTGTTCGATACTGGCCGTCTTGCCGGTACCGATGGCCCACACCGGTTCATACGCTACTGCGATCTCGCTGATGCAGTGGCCGTTGG
>JAYWCQ010000075.1:0-7909 GCA_043780435.1 Polaromonas sp. | reverse complement strand
AGGCGAACAGCAAATGTGCGCCATTGGTCGCGCCCTCATGGCTAGCCCAAATATGGTATTGCTGGACGAGCCATCTATGGGCTTGGCACCACAAATTGTCGAAGAAGTTTTCGAAATTGTGAAAGACTTGAACCAGCGCGAAAAAGTCACCTTCTTGCTGGCCGAGCAAAACACCAATATGGCGTTGAAATACTCAGATTACGGCTACATCATGGAAAGCGGCCGTGTGGTGATGGATGGCAAGGCCAGTGATCTCGCCAACAACGAAGACGTGAAAGAGTTTTATTTAGGCGTGGGTGGTGGTGAGCGCAAGTCGTTTAAAGATGGCAAAAGTTACAAGCGCAGAAAGCGGTGGTTGGCATGAGCGATTTTTATAACGTGCTCGTCGCTGCAGAAAAGCGACCTCACGCCGACCGCGAGCGTGTCCAACTCCAAGCATTGCCACAGCAAGTCAAACACGCGCAGCAAACCAGTGCGGCGTTTGCAGAGATTCTTGCTGGGTTAGATGTAACAGCTGTCATTAGTCGCGCTGCTTTGGCGCGTTTGCCAGTCACACGTAAAACCGAGTTGCTAGATCGACAAAAAGCGGCACGCGCTGCAGCTGGTGATGCGGACATCGCCAATATTTTTGGCGGTTTTAGCAGCATTGGATTTGGCGCACACATGCCGCGCGTCTTCGCCAGCCCGGGTACGATTTATGAGCCCGAGGGTAGGGCGACCGATTATTGGCGCATGGCGCGCGCCTTGTCCGCCGCCGGCTTTCGCGCCGGTGATTTGATCCACAACTGCTTCAGCTACCATTTCACTCCGGCTGGTTCGATGATGGAATCCGGCGCGCACGCCCTCGGCTGCACCGTCTTTCCGGCGGGAACGGGTCAAACCGAGCAACAAGTGCAAGCCATGGCTGAACTCAATCCTGCGGGTTATGTAGGCACACCGAGTTTTCTTAAAATTATTTTAGAAAAAGCCGCCGAAATGGGTGTTGCATTACCCAGTGTTACCAAAGCGCTGGTCTCTGGCGAGGCGTGTCCGCCCAGCTTGCGTGATTGGTTTGCCGAGCGCGGTGTGACTGCTTACCAATGCTACGCCACAGCCGACCTTGGTTTGATCGCCTACGAAACCAGCGCCCGTGAAGGCTTGGTGATTGATGAAGGTGTGATCGTTGAAATCGTCACGCCTGGCACGGGCGACCCCGTGGCGGAAGGCGAAGTAGGCGAGCTGGTTGTTACGACCTTCAATACCGATTACCCCTTGATTCGCTTTGGCACCGGCGATTTATCCGCCGTTTTAGCAGGCAACTGCCCAACCGGTCGCACCAACACCCGCATCAAAGGCTGGATGGGCCGCGCCGATCAAACCACCAAAATTCGCGGTATGTTTGTGCACCCCAGCCAAGTGGCGACCATTGCCAAGCGCTTTCCAGAGGTGGTGAAAGCCCGTCTGGTGGTCAGTGGTGAAATGGCGGATGACCGCATGACGCTGCAGGTTGAAACCACAAAACATGCTGAAGCTGAAGATTTGCTTGAGAAAATCAGCGAAGCGATCCGTGATGTGACGAAATTGCGTGGCACGGTGGCGCTTTTCGCACCCGGCAGCCTGCCCAATGATGGTCGGGTGATTGAGGATGCGCGTAGCTATAAATAGAACTGCCGTCAAAAATGGGCGTGTAGCGTTAAAATAGTGGCCAATACATAGGGTTAGTGCTAGTCACAAAAGCGACTCAAGACCGTTATGTTACGGGCTCGGTGCTTTTTACCCAATGCATTGATTTTCAATTACTGCTTATTTGCCACTTATATTTAGGATATTTTGATGAAAAAACTATTAACTGTTACGCTTGCATGCGCAACTTTGGTTGGAGCCTCTTTCAGTGCTCAAGCGACCGACTATCCTTTAAAAGACAAAGTCATCACTATCGTGGTTCCTTTTGCAGCCGGTGGCCCGACAGACCGTGTTGCGCGCGATTTGGCAGAAGCCATTCGCAAGCCTCTGGGTGGTAACAGCGTCATCATCGACAGCGCAGCCGGCGCAGGTGGTTCTATCGGAGCAAACAAGGTGGCCAAGGCTGCACCAGACGGTTACACCCTCTTGGTGCACCACATCGGTATGTCAACCATGCCTGGCTTGGTTCGTAATATCCCTTTCAAAGTTGAAAGCGATTTTGAATACTTGGGCATGATCAATGACGTTCCAATGACCTTGATTGGCAAGCCAACATTACCTGCTGCGAACTTCAAAGAGCTCTCAGCTTGGTTGACTGCTAACAAGGGCAAAATCAACCTCGGCAATGCTGGCGTCGGCTCTGCGTCACACCTGTGCGGTTTGTTGTTCCAAAATGCCGTGCAAATCGACATGACCACGGTGCCCTACAAAGGCACAGCACCAGCCATGACCGATTTGATGGGTGGTCAGATCGACCTGATGTGCGACCAAACGACCAATACCAGCACACAAATTGATGCCAAAAAAGTCAAAGCCTTTGCCGTCACGACAAACAAACGACTGACAACACCTGCCCTCAAAGACTTGCCAACCCTGCAGGAATCTGGTCTCAAAGGCTTTGAAGTGACGATTTGGCACGGTTTGTACGCACCTAAAGGTACACCCGCTGATGTGCTCGCCAAAATCAATGCCGCATTGAAAGTTGCCTTGAAAGACCCTGAGTTCATCAAGAAGCAAGAAGGCTTGGGCGCAGTTGTCGTGACTGACAAGCGTGTGGAACCAGCAGAGCACAAGAAGTTTGTGGCTGCTGAAATCGCCAAGTGGACACCGATCATCAAAGCTGCTGGCGTCTATGCTGATTAAGGCTGATTAAGGCTGACTAAGCAGGTAAGCTGACAATCTAAAAAAGCCGCAAGTTTGCGGCTTTTTTTATGGCAAGATGCTTGTGAGATCTTTCACCAATGCATTCAACTCGACGGGGAGACAAACCAATGACCTTGAAAACATCTGTCCATAAACGCAGCGCCTTAAAATTGATTGCGATAAGTGGCTTAATTGCTATTAATTTTATAGCTGTTCAGGCCATGAGTCAGTCGGCTTGGCCCACAAAACCTGTCAAAATTATTGTTCCGTTTGCACCTGGCGGCACAACCGATTTGCTAGCCCGCGCCATGGCACCCGAACTATCCAAAGCATTTGGCCAAACCTTCATTGTTGAAAACAAAGCCGGCGCTGGTGGCAATGTGGGTGCTGACGCCGTCGCCAAGGCGCCAGCTGATGGCTACACCTTGCTCATGGGCACGGTGGGCACGCACGGCATCAACGTCGCGCTGTACGACAAAATGTCGTTTGACCCGGTGAAAGACTTCGCTCCCGTGACCCTGGTCGCTGGTGTGCCCAATGTGATGGTGATGAACACCGAGAAAGCCAAATCGCTGAACATCAACACCGTGGCTGATTTCATCAAATACGCCAAAGCCAACCCCGGTAAGCTCAATATGGCTTCCAGCGGCAATGGCACGTCGATTCATTTGGCGGGCGAGTTGTTCAAAAGCATGAGCGGCACGTATTTGGTCCATTTTCCCTACCGTGGCTCTGGCCCAGCTTTGCTTGATATGGTGGGCGGCACCATGGATGTGATGTTTGACAACCTGCCCAGTGCGCTGCCTCAAATCAAAGCGGGCAAACTCAAAGCTTTGGCCGTTACCAGCGCCCAGCGCTCCGCCGTGCTGCCCGATGTGCCCACCATTGAAGAAGCCGGCAAATTGAAAGGCTATGAAGCCAGCAGTTGGTTTGGTTTGTTAGCACCAGCCGGCACGCCGGCTGACATCGTCAACCGCATTCAGCAAGAAGTGGCTAAATCGCTAAATTCACCCACTGTGAAAGAAAAACTTTTGGCGCAAGGCGCGATTCCAGGCGGCAACAGCCCGCAAGACTTCAGCAAAATGATCGCTGCTGAGATTAAAAAATGGGCGCAAGTGGTGAAAGTTTCGGGTGCGAAGGTCGACTGATTGCGGCTTAAACGCCCCAGACAATCGAGACATTTGCGCTGTGGCAGCTTCTGAGTAGGTTCATGAACGGCAGCGAGCGCTGACGCAGCGACACCACGTCGGCGGTCACAGGGTTGGTATCCGGCTCGCCCACAGTCTCCTTGATGGCTTGTGCGGACGCCAATTTCGCGGCTTCATCGCGGACAATGGCTTGCTCCAGTGCCGCAATTGCCGCTGGCATGTCAGCCGGCAAAATGATGCCCTGTGGCCCCGCTTCTTTGCCGATGATCTGCAGCATATGACGCGCATGGAGCTCTAACATGATCAAGTCGCCGTCGATTTTGGATTTGAATTTGTACAACATGGTGGTTCTCTGTTTGTAGTTCAGGTAAGCTATTGTGTACCTAATTTTGACAATATGACTATTCCTTCCCCCGACAATACCTCAGTTTCTGTAGGCCAAGGCCGTGTTTATCTCGTAGGCGCAGGTCCGGGCGACCCAGAGCTGCTCACCCTGCGTGCCGTGCGCATCATGGCCAAAGCCGATGTTGTGGTTTATGACCATTTGGTATCCGATGGCGTGCTCGCCTTTTTGCCACCGAAGGCAGAGCGCATCTATGCCGGCAAGCGCCGCAACGAGCACACCCTTCGCCAAGAGCAAATCAACGCCTTGCTGGTGAAACTCGCCCAAGAAGGCAAGCAAGTCGTGCGCCTCAAAGGGGGCGACCCCTTCATTTTTGGGCGTGGTGGCGAAGAATTGCAAGAATTAGCCAAAGCCGGTGTGGCGTTTGAAGTCGTGCCCGGCATCACGGCTGCCAGCGGTGTGTCCAACTACGCCGGCATCCCGCTGACGCACCGTGACTACGCCCAAACCTGCCTGTTTGTGACCGGCCACCTCAAAGAAATCAAGGACTTTGTCAGCGCCGATTTAGACTGGGTTGCACTCACGCGACCGCGCCAAACCGTGGTGATTTACATGGGGCTGTCCGGTTTGAGCGACATTTGCCGCCAGCTGATCGCCCACGGTGCCCAGCCTGATTTTCCGATTGCCATCGTGCAAGACGGCACCACCGCCACTCAAAAAGTGCTGGTCGGCACGCTGACCGACCTGCCTGAACGCGTCAAAACCAGCGGTTTCAACTCGCCCTGCCTCATCATCGTGGGTGAAGTGGTCAATTTGCACCGCGAGTTGGCGTGGTATGCGCCGACGTCATAATGTGGGCTTAGTTACCATTTTGTGACCAGAGTGGCTACAATTTAGGCATGAAGTCTTCTGCCGCCCTAAAAATCGTACCCACTCCCAAAATTTCGTTCAAAGCGCAAATGCTGCTGGCGCGGGAAGACGCCATCGTGCAAGCCGTCAACCGCCTCTTGGCTGAAAAAGGCTTTGACGCCATGACGGTAGATGAAGTCGCCGCCAATGTCGGCATTGCCAAAGCCAGCTTGTACAAGCATTTCTCCAGCAAAGAAGAGCTGGCCGCCGCCGCCATGGTGCACGTCATGCAGCGGGCGCAAGTGTTTTTAAACAGCCTGCCAAGCAGTGATGCACCCATTGCCAACCTACGCGCCGCCGCCCGCTGGATGATGGGGCTCAAACTCGCCGGCGAAATGCCCTCACTGCCCAGCCAAAACTCCAGCTTGCGCGCCACCTTGATGGGCAACAAAGCCTACATGGACGGCTTGATGGACACCAGCGATTGCTTGGGTGGCTGGATCGAAGCGGCGCAAAAAAATGGCAGCCTCAACACCACCTTGCCCCCCATTGCCGTGCTCTACACCCTCTACGCCCGCGCTTGCGACCCCGTTTTGGAATTTTTGAAGCTCAACGACCAGCTGAAAGACGATGAGATCATCGATATGGTGCTCAAAACCTGCTTTGAAGGCTTGAACGCCCGTTAACAGCGCTTGCAGAGGCGTAAAATGACTCTAGCCGTCGTATTTATTGTCTAATATGCTATTAAATATATAGCAAATTATAAATAAACTCCAATCAACTCAACTGACCTGTGAACACCTCGATAAACCTATGAGCGACGCCCTCAATTACCTCCTCGCCGCCCGCCCCGAGGCGCTGACGCACTACTTCGCCTTCCTCAAAGACGCCGGCAAACACCTAGACCCGAAAACCCGCAACCTCATCTCCGTCATCACCAAGGTCGATGCCCAAACCGAGCCCGGTTTTAAACAGTATTTGAAACGTGCTCTGCGCGATGGCTGCAGCCCGGTCGAGGTGATTGACGCCTTGCTGATGGCCTTTCCCACACTGGGCTTGACCAAAATCATCTGGGCTACCAATATCATTTTGAGCATGGACTTGCCCGGTTTTGACCCTGAAACCATGCGAAAGCAATTAGCTGGCGAGCCTGTAAAAGCAGAATCCACTACCTCAGAAGGCACCTGGCACGACGTCATGACCACCGCCGCCCTCGCAGACGGCCAAACCACCCGCGTCGACAGCCACGGCCGTGGCCTCTTTATCACCCGAGAGGGCGATACCTACGCCGTCTTAGACAGCCATTGCAGCCACCAGCGCACCGATATTCCGCTTAGCGCACTAGTTGATTGCACCCTCACTTGTCCCAAACACCAATGGACCTTCGACGTCAAAACCGGCGCCTGCCTCAAAGCCGGTGGCGCACCGTTGCAGCAACTGCCCGCCAAAGTGGAGGGCGGGCGGGTGATGGTGCAGTGGTGATTTGCAAGCTCTAAACGTCAAAAAGCCAGCTTCAAGCTGGCTTTTTTGTTGGTTTCTACGGGTAAATTACTTCACCTGCGGATCCAAACTCCCCGTCGCATAGCGCTTCTGCATGTCTTCTAGCGTGTGGATTTTACCCATTTTGCTCGCCATACCCGCTGCGCCGAAGGCTTCGTAGCGGTCGCGGCAGATGCCGGCCATGCTTTCGGTGGCGACTTTGAGGTACTTGCGCGGGTCAAAGTTGGAACGGTTTTGCGCCAAGTGGCGGCGGATGGAGCCGGTGGAGGCCATGCGCAAATCGGTGTCGATGTTGATTTTGCGGACACCGTTTTTGATGCCTTCGACGATCTCAGACACCGGCACGCCATAAGTTTGCCCCATGTCGCCGCCAAACTCGTTGATGATGGCTAACCAGTCTTCGGGCACGCTGCTGGAGCCGTGCATGACCAAGTGAACGTTCGGAATACGGGCGTGGATCTCGCGGATGCGGTCGATGCGCAGCACCGCGCCGGTGGGTTTTTTGCTGAATTTATACGCGCCGTGGCTGGTGCCGATGGCGATAGCCAGCGCGTCCACCTTGGTTTTAGCGACAAAGTCGGCCGCTTCGTCGGGGTCGGTCAGCATCATGTCGTGGGTCAGCTTGCCCTCAGCACCGTGGCCGTCTTCTTCGCCGGCCATGCCAGATTCGAGCGAGCCTAGGCAGCCCAATTCACCTTCGACCGACACGCCGGTGGCATGCGCCATCGCCACCACGCTGGCGGTGGTGCTGACGTTGTAGTCGTAGCTGGCGGGGGTTTTGCCGTCTTCTTTGAGCGAGCCGTCCATCATCACCGAGCTGAAGCCCGATTGGATGGAGCGGAAGCAGATGCCGGGCGACGCGCCGTGGTCTTGGTGCATGCAGACAGGGATGTGCGGGTAGGCTTCCAGCGCGGCCAAAATCAGGTGGCGCAAAAACGGCTCGCCGGCGTACTGGCGCGCCCCGGCCGAGCCCTGCAAAATCACCGGCGAATGGGTCGCATCCGCCGCCTGCATGATGGCCTGCACCTGCTCCATGTTGTTGACGTTGAAGGCGGGCAGACCATAGCTGTTTTCGGCAGCGTGGTCCAGCAGTTGTCGCAAAGTGATTAAAGCCATGATGTTCTCCTAGATGATAAAAAACTTGAAAATAGGTGCTGAAATATGGCTCTAGCCGGCGTATTTATTGCCTAAGTTGCTATTAAATATGTAGTGGATGGCGTTTTTAGCCCGCCGCCCGCTTGGTCAAAATCTCAAACGCCGGCAA
>JAYWCQ010000074.1:0-13481 GCA_043780435.1 Polaromonas sp. | reverse complement strand
CTTTGAATGGGCTGACGCCCAATCAAAAATTACAAGCCTACAAACTATTTCACCAACCCTCTACCAAGCAGTGGTGCTAATAATGGGGGGATTACCGCGCAACCCCCATCAAGTTTCAGCTCGATTGGCGTTTTGAAGGCCCAGCCGCGTTTTTCTTGGCTCCTGTCGCTAAAGGCTATTTCAAAGACGCCAAACTGGACGTGACGGTTGACGCCGGCAACGGTTCTGGTGGCGCGGTGACCCGTGTTGCTTCTGGCACCTATGACATGGGCTTTGCGGACTTGGCTGCGCTGATGGAATTCCATGCAAACAACCCTGATGCGCCCAACAAGCCAGTCGCTGTGATGATGGTTTACAACAACACGCCAGCTTCGGTGATGTCGCTCAAAAAATCAAACATCAAAACGCCAGCTGATTTGAACGGCAAGAAAATAGGCGCGCCTGGATTTGATGCTGGTCGCCGCGCTTTCCCTATTTTTGCCAAAGCCAACAACGTGAGCGGTGTGAACTGGGTGTCTATGGACCCTGCACTTCGTGAGACCATGTTGGCCAAGGGAGATATCGATGCAATCACTGGCTTTACATTCACTTCGCTCTGGAAGAGCGCCGCTTGAAATTGGCCATCGACACCGTGATCAACAGCGCAGACGCACGCACTGAAGGTTTCGGCAAGGTTAATGATAGCCGTTTGTCGCTGATGGCGAGCCAAGTCTCAGATGCCTTTGGCACAAAAATACGCGTGGACCGTAATGCGGTTTGGAACGGCAGCTTCTTGCCTAGCGACGCTGCTTTGAATGCTGTTTTGCCAGCTGCAAAAGCTGTACCAGCTAAGAAGTAACCATGACGGTCATTCCCGCGAAGGCGGGAATCCACATCGGCGCCTCTAATAAAACCCATTGCTCGCTCTGGATTCCCGCCTTCGCGATAACTTTGGATTACCGCCTTCGCGGTAAGACAGATTCTTTGAAAATGCTCTAAATATGGCGTTTGTTGATTTTAAGAATGTCTGGCTGGCCTACAACGATGAGTTGTTGGCGCAAAACCAATTTGCGGTCGAGGACATCAACCTGTCGGTCTCCGAGGGCGAGTTCATCGCCATCGTCGGGCCTTCGGGTTGTGGCAAGTCCACCTTCATGAAGCTGACGACGGGTTTGAAGATGCCGACGCGCGGCAGCATTCATGTGGACGGTGCGCCTGTTACCGGGCCGCTCAAGATATCGGGCATGGCGTTTCAAGCGCCCTCTTTGCTGTCGTGGCGCACCACGCTGGACAATGTGATGTTGCCGCTTGAAATCGTTGAGCCCTACCGCAGCAACCTGAAAGCCAAGCGTGCCGATTACGAAGCGCGTGCCCGACAATTGCTCAAGACTGTCGGACTAGACGGCTATGCGGATAAATTTCCGTGGCAGCTGTCTGGCGGCATGCAACAGCGCGCCAGCATTTGCCGCGCATTGATTCACGAACCTAAAATGCTGTTGTTGGATGAGCCGTTTGGTGCACTTGATGCCTTCACCAAAGAAGAATTGTGGTGCGTGCTGCGAGATTTGCACCAATTGCAAAGATTCAACGTCATTTTGGTCACGCATGATTTGCGCGAATCCGTTTTTCTGGCTGACAAAGTGTTTGTGATGTCCAAAAATCCTGGCCGTTTTGTCGTAGAACGTAAGATTGATTTGCCACGTCCGCGTGATTTAGAAATCACCTACACGCCCGAGTTTAGTGAGATCGTGCATGAACTGCGCGGCCATATTGGCGCTATCAGAGGTGGCGCAGGCGCTGCTTCAGCGAGCAATTTGACTGGAAAGACAGCATGAACTCAAAAAAACTAGAAGCTTATTCACCTTTGATTTTATTTGTAGCCTTGTTGGCTATATGGCAGGGTATTTGCAGCTTATTCAGTATTCCAGAATTCATATTTCCTAGCCCTTTACAAATCGGTCAAGCCATGGCTGAGTTTGCAGGTCCTATCGCTAGCGCAGCATGGCAAACCTTTTGGGTGACCATGGTAGGTTTTGGCCTTTCTATTTTGGTGGGCGTTTTGCTCGGCTTTTTGGTCGGATCTTCCCGCATGGTTTACACCGCCGTGTTTCCACTCCTAGTCGCCTTCAACGCCGTTCCCAAAGCCGCCATCGTGCCTATCTTGGTGGTTTGGTTTGGCATTGGCGTTGGCCCAGGTATTTTGACGGCATTTTTGATTTCATTCTTCCCTATCACAGTCAACATAGCTACCGGTTTGGCGACGTTGGAGCCTGAGCTGGAAGACGTGCTGCGTGTACTTGGGGCGAAACGCTGGGATGTACTGGTCAAAGTCGGTCTGCCTCGCTCTTTACCTTACTTTTATGTATCGCTCAAAATCGCCATCACCTTGGCGTTTGTCGGCACGGTATTGGCCGAGATGACGGCTGGTGATTCCGGCATTGGCTACCTCATGCAAACCGCCAGTTCGCAGCAACGTTTGGCTTTGGCTTTTGCCGGCTTGGTGGTGATTGGTGTGATGGCCATGGCGATGTATGAATTTTTCATCTACATCGAGCGCCACACCACAGCATGGGCGCATCGCGGTTCGCAGGGTTCTTAATTTTTCAGCTTTGCTGAAGAGAATAAAAGAGGGTTTTAAAGCACCGCGCGGCGCAGCTCTTGCGCCCGCAGTGCGATGGCTTTGACATCGGGCGCATCGGTGACGTTGAGCAAATAAACTTCAAAATCCCGCACCGCCGCTGTCGCCTTGCCCAGCTCGGCAAAAGCCAAACCACGGTCGCGGTATTCGCTCCACATATCAGGGTTCAGCGCAATTTGGCGGTCTTGCACGGGAATCATGCGCTGCCAGTCTTCGGCTGTTTTGTGCACTTCTTTGAGGTTGTGCAGCATGCGGGTGATGATGTCGCGCGGTTTGGCGGATTGCAGGTACAAGCCCAGCGGAATATCGCTCTCTTCGGATTTTTCGGATTTTTCTTTGTCAGATTCAGGCAAATCATTCAGATGCTTGAACGGCATCAAACGCTCACTCAGGTCTTCACGGCTCAATGATTGGCCAGTGAACGGATCAATCACCACTTGGCCTTTGGGTAAATTCACCTTCACCATGAAATGTCCAGGAAAAGCGACGCCGCGCGCGTTCAAACCCAAACCCTGCGCCAGCTCCAGCCACAGCACCGCCAATGAAATGGGAATGCCACGGCGGGTGCTCAACACGGCGTGCGGGTAGCTGTTGTCGGGGTCGTAATAGTTGTTGACGTTGCCGCTGAAACCCAAATCGTGGTAAAAAAATTGGTTCAAAAGCCGCAATTTCGCCAAGGGCGTGCTGTCAGCGGGCAAACGGCGTTTCAGTCGTGCCAAGAGCTGATCTACCTCGCCCAACACCTGCTCAACGTCTAATTCAGGGTATTCGTCTTGCGCGATGGCAACCGCCGCTTCCAAGAGCGGAAAATGCTCGTCGCTGCTGACCAACAGGCTGAAATAAGCCAGTGGGGTTGGGACGTCGAATTCAAGTTGCATGGCTCTATTTTGACCTAGTTTTAAACCAGGTTTGAAGGTGGGTTTAAAAACGAGTTTTAGGCTTACTCTCTAGATCAACCCTGCCCCTTCAGCAAAGTCTTGATTTCCACGCCAGAAGCCATCAATGCTATTAAATATATAGCAACAGAGGAAATTAATACACCAGCTAGAGTCATAATTCTCTTAAAAATATCACTTCTTAAAGCAGTCCAGTCAAAATACGCCGCGCTCCACCACAGCAACACCCCCAGCAAAGCGCTGGCAAAAACGACTTGTGCGATGAATTTACCCCACCCCGGCAAGGGCTGGTAGCTACCACGCTTGATCAAACCAATCAGCAGCCACAGCGCATTGATGAGCGCACCAATACCGATGGCTAAAGCCAGCCCCGCATGCGCAAACAACGGCACCAAAGCAAGATTCAGCAGCTGGGTGATGATGAGCACCGCAATGGCGATTTTGACCGGCGTTTTGATGTCCTGGCTGGCGTAAAACCCGGGCGCTAATATTTTGATAGCTACCAAGCCAATCAATCCAACGCCATAACCCATCAAAGGCGTGGTCACCTGCTGCACATCGTTGTTTGTGAACACGCCGTAATGGAACAAAGTCGCCACCAGCGGCTTGGCAAACAGCAGCAGCGCCACGGTGCAGGGCACGGCCAGCAAGATCACCAGCCGCAGTCCCCAGTCGATCATGGCGGAATAGGTGGCGTCATCGCCGCGCGCCTTGGCCGCCACCAAACGCGGCGTCAGCACCACACCCAGCGCGACGCCCAGCATGGCGGTCGGGAACTCCATCAGCCGCTCGGCGTAGCTCATCCAACTGACGCTGCCAGGCGTCAAATGCGAGGCGATTTGCAGGTTGATGATCGCTGAAATATGCGCCACGCCCACGCCCAACAGCGCTGGCAGCATCAATTTAGCGACGTTTTTGACGCCTGCATCCGCCCAAGCCGTCTTCAGATCCGCCCAATTGGCACGAATTTTGGGTAAAAACCCAATTTTGTGCAGCGCCCACATCTGCACCCCAAGCTGCAGCACGCCGCCGCCAATGACACCCATCGCCATCGCGTAAATCGGCTCAATCCCCATGTTTTTGAACCACGGCGCACCCAGCCAAGCAGCCAAAATCATCGCCATATTCAACAAAACTGGCGTGAATGCGGGGACCGCAAAGTGTCTGTACGTGTTCAGCACCCCCGCGCCCAGCGCTACTAGCGACATGAACCCAATGTAAGGGAACATCCACCGCGCCATGACCACCGCCGCGTCAAACCCTTGCTGGTTTTGCTGCAAGCCGCTGGCCATCACCCACACCAACGCTGGCGCAGCCGCCACGCCAATGATGCAAGTCAGCACCAATACCCAAAACAGCACGGTAGCCACACGGTCCACCAACACCTTGGTCGCTTCGTCCCCATTTTTAACCTTGTTCGCCCCCAAAACCGGCACAAACGCCTGGCTGAACGCCCCTTCCGCAAACAGCCGGCGAAACATATTCGGCAGCCGAAACGCCACGTTAAAAGCATCCGTCATAGCCGAAGCCCCAAACATAGCCGCCATCAACTGGTCACGCACCATGCCGGTGATGCGAGATATCAACGTAAGCAGGGAGATGGCGGAAGCGGATTTGAGCAGGGACATGGGGATTGAGTTTAGCGGGTTAAACCTGCGCTCCTGCTGCCGTCAAAAGCTAGATTTGGCTTATTTTCATCGTTTTAGCGGTAATTTGGCACATTTTACCCTTCAAATATGCCTCTAGCCTGCGTATTTATTGCCTAAAGTGCTATTTTATTTGTAGCAAAATACACGGCATGCTCATTTGAAACGCTAGCTACAAGCCATTCTCTAAAGGTTTAGATATCCAGATTAATCCGCAAATTTTGCGGTATACATTACATTAGACTTCACGAAATCCGATCGGTCACACTATGGACTTACGCGTTGGCTGAATAAGGTTTTCGGGGTTATGGGTGGGTTTATGGCCAGCACCGGTGTGCTCACCATCTTCTTGGCCTTTGCGGCTATTCCAGCGCGGCTTCCCGGGACTTCATGGGCGATCGCTCTTTCTGGCGTGCTCGGTGTGGCACTCATGAGTGCCACCAACTTTGCGCTCGACTCCAATTTCCAATGGCTGCTGCTTGTTCCTGCGCTAGCCTGGGTTGCTGGCTTGGCCTTCTTCGTCAAGGGTCGCTAAGCAGTAGCGGCTAACCACACCATCGAGCGGACAGCCATTAATTTGGCTCGATTATGTTAAGTTTTAGGCCTCTAGCCGGCGTATTTACTGCCTAATACGCTATTAAATTAATAGCAAAACAAAGAGCGACTACAACCCTAGCGGTTTGGGTCCCTATTTTTTATGGCAGTCTGCCCCATAGCGCGGGCAGAGTCTGCACAGAACACCGACAGCTTGTCCAGCACGGCCTGAACCACACGGTTGGCGGCTACCACGCCACCGTAAGGGTCTTCACTCGCGGCAGGGGCATAATCATCAAACTCGCGCCAAGCAACGACGCGGCGTGTTTTGCTGTCGATGAGATAGGCCCGCAGCGTGAAACGCACGCGGCTGGGCTGGGTTTGAAACTCATGCTGCAACCGGATGATCTCGGTATCCAGCCGCCAGTCGCCCACAGCAGCGCCTGGCGCGGGAACGACGGCGCTGAAGGCCCCGCTGCTCTGTACGGCGGCCGCCAGCAAGGGTCCGAGCATCAGCGCTGGCGGATCCACCCACTCGCTGTGCGCAAAGTACTCGAGTTTGTGGGGTTCGCGCACATAGATGATGCGCTGGCTGTCAAAACCGGCCGCCGCGCGCGGTGGGTTGACGATCAGCGTGAGCCTGGGGTTTTGTGGGGCGGACGACATGGCAGCCTGCGCTGGCAGGGCGCGACGCGCATTGTCGAGCGAATAAAAAGTTGGCTGCGACGTCGTGCTGGGCTGCAGGGCGCTGCAGGCAGACAGCGTGATCAGGGCCAGACCCGTGACCCAAAGGCGACGCAGGTTGAAGGCGGTGTATTTGTTCATCATGTTCATGGCGCTCATTTTGTTGCGGCTGTTCCGGTTGTTGCCGTTGATGGCCCCGTTTCTCCTGGGCCCAGTGGCAAGGGTTTATTTCCGAAAATCAGGCCACGCGGGTCACGTTTGGTTTGCTCGCTCAGGCGGCGCAGGGAAGGCGCGAGCGTGCTCAGCTCACCCAGCAGGCGCTCCAGCTCGGGCAGGGTTTCGGTGCTGAACCGTTTCACCTCGGCATCCACCGTGTCCACTGCTTTGCCGGTGCTGACGCTTGTTTTGGAGACTTCAAGACCCATTTTTTCGACCGCGTCGGCCCCGCGCCCAATGCGGTCAAGCACCGCCTCCATGCGCGCACTGGCCTGGGCTGTGTTGTCCAGCGTCCGTGCGCCATGGGTGATGGCCGCATCAATTGCATCTTTGCGCGCCGCAACGGTGCGTGAAACGGTGGCAATGTCAGCCAGCGCGTTTTTAAAGGACGCCTGGTTTTCAACACTCAAAATAGCGTTGATGTTGTTGGAGGTGCTATCCAACTTGGCCAGCACATTGGTCAACACGGTTTCAAGCCGTGCGCTGAGCGAGGGTTTGGTGCGTATCACCGGATATTGGTTTCCGGCCAAAATGGCCAGCGGTGGTGAACCCATAGCACCGCCGCTGAGCTCAATATAGGCAATTCCCGTCAAACCCTGGGTTTTCATGACGGCGATGGTGTCCTCCTTGATGGGTGTGCCCCGCTCGATGGCGAACAGCAGGTTCACCCGTTGCGGGTCCGTCGGGTCAAGCTGGATCGCCCGTACTTTGCCCACATCGACGCCGTTGTATTTCACGGGCGCATTCAGGTTGAGGCCCGCCACTGACTCATTTTCAACCGCAAGATACATGTCATAGGCTTGCTTGAAAGCGCCGCCCGAGGCCAGCCAAAGCACGCCGGCGATCAGCACAGCACTCAGGGCAAGGACAAACGCGCCGACAATGGGGTAGTTCACTTTGGTTTCGATGATGATTTCTCCATGTTTTCATCCGTTTTTTCGTGTGCATTTTCGTGCGCATTCTCATGCACGTTCTCATGCGCATCTTCACTCTTTGCGCGTCCCGCCTGCTGCGTGGCCTGTACCTGTGCCGTCCTGGCACGCGGCCCATGAAAGAATTTTTTGATGGCGGGGTTGTCCATCAGCGCCAACTCTGCCATGGAGCCTATGCCTTGCACCTTACCGTCGGCCAGCACCGCCACCCGGTCGGCCACCTGCCACAGCAAGTCCAGGTCGTGGGTGATCATGACGATGGTCAGCCCGAACAGGTCGCGCAGTTTGAGCACCAATTCATCGACGCCTGCGGCGCTGTCCGGGTCCAGACCAGCGGTTGGCTCGTCCAGAAACAGCAATTCCGGGTCCAGCGCCAGCGCCCGTGCCAGCGAGGCGCGCTTCATCATGCCGCCGCTCAGCTCAGACGGGTACTGCGTTCCCACCTCGGGTTTCAGCCCCGCCATGTCCAGCTTCCAAGCGGCAATCTCGTTGATCAGGCTGTCACCCAGCCCGGTGTGCTCGCGCAGCGGCAGGCCAATATTCTCAAACACGGTTAGTGAGCCAAACAAGCCACCGTGCTGGAACATCACCCCCCAGCGCTGGCGCAGCGCAAGGGCTTCAGCATCCGACAGCTTCTGCAAGTCCATGCCAAGCACCCGGATTGTGCCTTCATTGGGGCGCTGCAGCATGATAATTTCACGCAGCAGCGTCGATTTACCCGAACCGCTGCCGCCAATCACCGCAAAAATCTCGGCACGCCGTACCTCAAGATTGATGTCGCTGTGGACCACATGGTCGCCAAAGCGCGTCGCCACATGGCGCATCTCAATAACCACCTCACTTGCCACCTCACCAGTCACTTGGCGGACAGGTGCGGGCGTGAGTGCCTGGCCGGGCGGATTGGTCAAGGCGGTGGATGCATCCATGCTAAAGATCCAGAGCGCTGAAAGCGACCGAGAACAGGGCATCCGCCACAATCACCAGAAAAATCGACTGAACCACACTGCGCGTGGTCTGCAGACCCACGCTGTCGGCGCCGCCATGGGTGCGAAAACCCTGAAAGCAGCCGATCATGACGATGACGGCGGCAAATACCGGCGCTTTGCCGATTCCAATCACATAAGACGTGACGCTGACCGCCTTGGTAAAGCGGTCGGCAAACTCGCCAAAAGACACGCCCAGCTGGGCACGCGCCATGATCATCCCGCCAAAAACACCCAACACATCGGCAAACACGGTCAGCAGCGGCAGCACAATCACCAGTGCAATGAGTTTGGGCAGCACCAGCATCTCCATCGGTGCGATGCCGATGGTGCGCATGGCGTCGATTTCTTCGGTCACCGCCATGGTGCCGATCTGCGCCGCATAGGCCGAGCCCGAGCGTCCGGCGATGATGATGGCGGTGATCAAGGGCGCAAACTCGCGCAGCATCGACAAACCAACCAGATCGGCCACAAAAATATTGGCCCCGTATTGCCGCAACTGGTCGGCCCCTTGGTAGGCCACGACGATGCCGAGCATGAAAGACAGCAGCCCCACAATCGGCAGCGCATCAAACCCCGCACTGCGGATGTTGAACAAAATCGACCGCCACCGAAACCGCGTCGGATGCGCAAAACACCCCGCCAGCGCGTAGGCCGTTTCACCAATAAATCCCAGCAAGGCAACCACCTGCTCAAAAGCGGCAGCGGCAGTGCGGCCCACTCGTTCAAACACGGTCTGTGACCGGCTGACAACTGGTTTGGACTGGCTGGCTTGGTCGGCCACATGCTGCGCCACCACCGCCAGCAGCTTGGTAAATTCGGGGCGCAGGCCACGCAGCTCCACCCCAACACCCTCCCCCTTCAGCCGCAGCATCAGCTTTTGCAACACCCAGGCTCCAGCCGTATCCAACGCCTCGATACCCGCGCCCTCAGCCAAAACCTGTGTTGTAGATGGGCTGCGTATCGTCTCAAGCTGCCCCTCGATCCCCCCCAAACCACGTGCCGTCCACGCCCCCGACAAGACAAGGTCCTGCGGACTAGGCTGAGCAATTGCGGCAACAGCCACTGGCATATTCTTCATCAATGTGATGCTAAAGCAAATTGTTGGTACTTTGTGTGCGGATGGGCACATATATCAGCGTTGTGGAAGAAAAAGTTATTTAGTTTAGACTGTCTTTTGGGTGTTTGAGGGTAAAAAAGGGGGTAATTCAAAAAAACCCGCTCTTTTTAACGCCTAAATTGGTACTCGACGGCATTCAATAGGATGGGTTGAACGCGTGAGAGTCCGGCCGCACATGGCCCTGAAATTAGGCTGTCAGCCGGCGTTGGACCCATGTCTGGTGATTTCTCAGAGTGGGGAGATATTTCTCCACCATCTCCGAGATCGTCATACGGTCTGCCCGTGTTGACATACTAATGGCCGCGATTGGAGCTCCTTCCGCATTGAAGACCGGAATCGCGATAGAGCGTACCCCAAGTTCGATCTCTTCGTCGCATATCGCGTATCCGTTATGCCGACATTGTTCGAGCAGCAACTTCAATTTGGACATCTCGGTCACGGTATTTGGCGTTAGCTGAGCACGTACAGCGAGCCTGAGGATGTCACTCGCACGCTCCGCCGGCAAGACAGCGAGCAGTACGCGGCCGGCCGCAGAGCAATAGATCGGCAACCGTGATCCCACAACCAATCCCACCCGCAAGGTACGGCGGGCGGTTGAGCGCGCGGCAATTACCGCCGCATCGTCGAAAAGCACTATTAAGCTGGCCGAGTCTCCTCCCCTTTCACTCAAAGCGTCCAGAATAGGTTGTACGAGGCGAGGAAGACGAGTCGAGGCGGAGTAGGCATAAGCAAGCCGCAGTACGCCATGGGTAAGCCAGAAGCGCTTCCCGTCGGTTTCCATATAGCCAGCATCACACAAGGTCATCAGACAGCGGCGCGCCGAAGCAACGCTAAGTCCGACTCTCTTACTGGCTTCAGTCGCAGTCATCCGGGTATACCTGGTGTCAAAAGACTCCATTACCCTTAGGCCCTTAAACAAGCCAGCAATGTGATCTTTATTGCGTTCAGTTGTATTTGCCATCACGAGCAGATTCTGCGCAATGCGCATAAATAGATCCTCAATTAAACAGAAAGTCCGTAGACTGCTGCTATGTGATCCAAACTTCGCTAGATGGCTTGGCGTCGCGAGGCGCCAAGCCCTTATCACCTCAGGAGAGCTAATCAATGATAAAAAGACGAGAAATTTTAGGCATCACATCACTTCTTTTCGCACCGCTATTATCGCGTGCAAACGACTATCCACGGATGCCGATTAATTTGGTTACTCCTCTCGCAGCAGGTGATGCTGCAGATCGAGCAGCGCGTTTGATGGGACTCGAGCTTTCAAAACTGATGGGCGTCGCAGTCACGGTTGAGAACCGCCCGGGCGCCGGTGGATCCCTTGGCACACAATCGGTCATACGCGCTCCCAAGGACGGGTACACCATTCTTTATGCTCAAAACAGCCCACTGACAATAAGACGTGTGATTGATCCGGGTGTTGCCAACTACGATCCGTTGACGGACTTGGTACCGCTAGCGTTGACCTCCAGGAGCCCCTCAGTATTGGTGGTGCGCAAAGACGCCCCATTCAAGACGTTTAGGGAGTTGGTTGACCACACAACCAAGAGCTCCAAGGGCATCCACATCGGAAATGCCGGTGCCGGATCCGTCGGCGATTTAAGCGTTCAGTTGATGAATGCGGCTACAGGCGCCGCATTTAGTTCTGTTAACTACAAAGGTGCAGCGCCCGCCATAACCGATTTGATCGGTGGCCAAATTGATGCCGTGATCCTTGCACTGGGTGCTGTGAGTGCGCATATTCGCGGCGGCACGTTGCGCGCTTTGGCTATATCTTCGCAATATCCAGACTTCCCCGATATCCCTACGCTACGCCAACTTGGATACAAGGCTGACTTTCTGGGCGTATGGTTTGGCTTTTTCATGCCAGCGGGTGTTCCTAAGAGCGTTGTTGACACGATCCTCCCTGCACTGGAGAAAGTCGCCCGCAGTTCCAGCATTTCGGCGCAGCTGTTACCGACAGGGATCGTGCAGCAGTGGGCCTCCGGCCGGGCACTTTCTGAGGAAATATCGAAAGAGTTCAAGCTTGTTAGCGAATTGGTCAGTCCAGTTCAAAAGAACGTCAAATAAAGGCTGATGTGATGTCAAAAAGTATTCATGTAGCTATCGTGGGCGGTGGTATCGGCGGCCTCGCCGCCGCTGGCGCACTTTTCCACCGAGGATTTAGTGTCGCGGTGTATGAACAGTCGAGCATGCTGCGAGAAGTCGGTGCGGGCATCTTTGTTTATCCCAACAGCTTAAGGCAACTTGAGCGTATTGGACTGCGTGATGCCCTTGCCCGTGTGGGAGCCAAGGTTGGCTCTGGATCTGAGTACTACCGTATGGACGGCTCAGTCGTTGGCAAAATTCTTACTACCGACTCGAGCGGCTGGAATGGGATGTATGGCATGCATCGGGCCGATCTTCTAAAGATATTGGCTGATGCCCTTCCATCGACCTCGATACATACAGGCCACAAATGCGTCGATTTCAGCCAGGATGCGGCCCAAGCACGCTTGGTATTTGAAAATGGAAATGTTGCACACGCTGACGTCGTGATTGCGGCCGATGGAATTAACTCCGTCTTGCAGAAGTACGTCGTTGAACCATCGACCCCAGAATATGCAGGTTTTCGTGCCTACAGAGGGCTAATCGAATCGCAAAAAATCCCTGAATGGAGACGCGAGGCCCACCAAGTGTGGATGGGCGATGGCAAGCACTTCATGGTGTTTCCGGTTTGCGGTGGCGAGCTGGTGAATTATGTCGGCTTCGTTCCAACAAACAAAGAAACAGTAGAGTCCTGGTCTGCGGTCGGTGACCGTGATGAACTCGCTGCATCTTTCGCAGGATGGGATTCGCGCGTGACTAAGCTTTTGGACAAGGTTGAAACGTGCTTTTGGTGGGGCCTCTATGATCGCAGGCCATCCGGCCAATGGGTGAATGGTCGCTTGGCACTGTTAGGAGATGCCGCCCACCCGATGCTCCCTCACCTAGGCCAAGGCGCGAATCAGGCTATCGAAGATGGCACGGCTTTGGCAGTTATTCTGCAGGCCTGCTGCGCTAATAACCTTTCGGTTGAAGGCGCCCTCAAGCGTTACGAGGCGCTGCGGCG
The DNA here is from genome assembly GCA_043780435.1 of Polaromonas sp. Lineage (GTDB taxonomy): Bacteria > Pseudomonadota > Gammaproteobacteria > Burkholderiales > Burkholderiaceae_C > Aalborgiella. The sequence continues at coordinate 762 of JAYWCQ010000074.1, read as the reverse complement.
ACCCCGCACTTCCATGGTTCAGGCGGAGGCTCGAAAGAATGGCTTGCGTTATGACTCCAAATACACGGATCTCCGACTGCGTGACCGCGAGATCACGGACTCTGCGATGCTTCGTAAATCACTTTACGACTACGATATCGAAAAGGAGACGGTCCGAACACTGGAGCTCGATGGTGTTTCTTGATGGATCGACGCGCTCGAGAGGCGGCGGAATCCATCATCAAGACGCATTCGGCTTGCAACGATATTCAGCAGTTGGCTGCATGAATGAGGCGACAACTACCTTGACGCGCGCCGGTACTTGGCCCGCGTATTTATTGCCTAACTTGCTATGCTATTTATAGTAAATTTGCACTTTAATTCGTTTAAAACACGTCCGCCCACCCAGATGCACGCTGCTTTGCGGCACAGCCACACTAGATACCACACTAGATAGATAAGGCTTGGCAGGGTCAAAAATGGTAGAATCATAGGCTTAGCTGACATCATCCACTTACATTTAAGGAACTAAATCATGGCATCAGCCAAACCAAAAAAGAAAAACCCCCGTCTCGCCTCTGGCCGTAAGCGCGTACGCCAAGACGTCAAAATCAATGCTGCAAACACTTCTTTGCGCTCTAAGTACCGTACCGCTGTGAAAAACGTCGAAAAAGCCGTTATCGCTGGCGACAAAGCAAAAGCGACTGAAGCTTTTGCGAAGATGCAAGCTGTGGTTGACACCGTGGCTGACAAAGGCATTTTCCACAAAAACAAGGCAGCGCG
>JAYWCQ010000073.1:0-18816 GCA_043780435.1 Polaromonas sp. | reverse complement strand
ACGCAAGTACCAGGTGTACATGGGGCCTGGCAGGTTGGTGGCGTCAGAGTTCCAGTACAACAGGTCAAACGCAGGTGGCGTTTCGCCTTTGAGGTAGTTACCCACCACGTAATTCCACACCAAATCGTTAGGGCGCAAAAAACTGAAGGTGCTGGCCAGCTCTTGGCCTTTGAGCAGCGCAGGCGCATCCTTTTTTGACAATTCAGCTTCGCGCTTTTGCACGGCCTCTTCGTCGATAAAGATGTCCAAAATGCCGGTGTCGCTGAAATCGAGCAGTGTGGTAAGCAGCGTCAACGAGGCGACGGGCGTCTGTTTACGCGCAGCCAAAACCGACAGCGCGGTCGATAAAATCGTGCCGCCCACGCAAAATCCAAGTGCATTTATCTGCTTAGCCGACGTAATCTCTTGCACAGTAGCTATCGCTTTGATAGCAGCGTGTTCAATGTAATCGTCCCACGTTTTGTCAACAATCGACATGTCTGGGTTGCGCCAGCTCAGCACAAAGGTGCGGTGGCCTTGCGCCACAGCGTAGCGCACCAGCGAGTTTTCTGGCTGCAGGTCGAGGATATAAAACTTGTTGATGCACGGTGGCACCAGTAAAAATGGGCGCTCGTACACCTTGGCGGTGAGCGGTTTGTACTCAATCAGCTGAAACAGCTCGTTTTCAAAAACGACGGCGCCTTCGGTGGTGGCCACGTTTTCGCCCACGGTGAAGACGGATTCGTCCGTCATGCTGATGTGGCCACGCTGCATGTCCGCTAGCAGGTTTTGAATGCCTTTGCCAATGCTTTCGCCTTTGGTGTCGATGGCTTTTTGCAGCGCATCGGCATTGGTGGCTAAAAAGTTACTGGGAGCGCTGGCAGCGTTCATCTGCTCAACGGCGAAACTGATACGTGCTTTGGTTTTTTCGTCTGCCTCCACCGCATCAGCCATGCTTTGCATCGTACGGGAATTGAGCAAATAGGCGGCTGCGGCAAATTGCGCGGCTGGGTTATGCGTCCAAGCTGCGGCGGCAAAGCGTTTGTCCGGTAATTGTGTTGCAGCTTGTGTCGATTGCTGCCACAATTTGGCCGCATCTTCAAGATATTGGTTTTGCAGTTCTAGCAATTTACTAGAATCTAGTTTCACATTTTCAAACATCCGTAACCCCTAAATTACTTACTATGTATATCGTTGCAATCGCTTGGATGTATGTCGCCCTCATGATGGCGGTTGCCGAAGCCACAAACACCACTGGAACTGTCTTAGGTGCTATTGTCACCTTTATTTTGTATGGTTTGTTGCCTGTGGCATTGGTAGTTTACCTAATGCGCTCGCCAGGACGCAAGCGTGCCGTCAAGGAAAAAGAGGCGTTGGAAGCGGCGTTACGCCAGCAAAACTCACTTGCTCCAGACTCACGCCATCCAAATACAGCCAGCCATGCGCCCACTGCTGCCGAATTTGACAGCGTCCCGCCTGTGCGAGAAAAATCGTAACGGATTGTTTACCGTGCACCATTCGGTGCTGCTGTCGTTGCCAAAGATTTGATCATTCCCCAACCCCAGTTGCTTCAATTGCAGCCGAGCCAAACCCGCCAAATCGGCCAGCCATTTGCCTGATTCTGGACCACCAACCGGCTTAAACATAGCTGCTGAATTTGGCAAACTTGCTGCAAATGCAGCCTTCACCTCACCGCCCACCTCAAACGCCTCAAGCCCAATACAAGGCCCCATCCATGCTATTATTTTATTAGCACCATAGGCAACATTTACACCGGCTATAGCATTAATTGATTCTATATTTTGACGCAATACGCCATCAGTCAAGCCACGCCAGCCAGCATGCGCAGCGGCAACAAAACTACCTACTGCATCCGTAAAAAGCACCGGCAAACAGTCCGCCACCATGATGGTGCAAGCCAGCTTTTTCTCAGTCGTGATGCAGGCATCGGCAACGGTGCCGTGTGGCGTTTTGGGCGTCAGAGTCACGACCGCTGTGCCATGCACTTGTTTTAAATAAATGGGTTTGACACCCAGCAAGACCTGCAGCATGTGCCGATTCGCCATGACATGGTTGGGGTCATCGCCCACATGGTCGCCCAAGTTAAAAGCTTCAAACGGCGGCTGGCTAGCACCGCTATACCCATTTCTGCCGCTTTTGCTTACCCTTCCAGTTTCAAACCCAGTTTGTGCAATGCCACGGCTGGTAAACACCGCTTTCACATGCGGTGGTGCGGGCCAGTTGGGGATAAGCCAATCCGGATTCATTGGCGAAATTAAAAATTACGCTTCAAAATCAGGGCAATTTGACGGCTGCGCTTGCTGAAAAGCGGGCAATTTCATGCAAGCGTCAAACACCGCCATGGTACGCGGCAGGCCGTCAAACGGCATGTCAAAGCGTCTGGCGTTGAAAATTTGCGGCACCAAGCAGCAATCGGCCAAGGTTGGGGTGCCGCCAAAGCAGTAAATACTGGGCTCTTGGCCGTGTTTCACGCGGTAAGCCGCATCAACGTCTAATTGGCGCTCAAAAGCTTCTAAACCCTCTCGGCACCAGTGGTTGTACCAGGTGTTTTTGACGGACTCTTCCAGTTTCAGCACCTTGAGCAAGTATTTAAGCACGCGCAAATTGTTCAAGGGGTGAATTTCGCAAGAAATGCTCTGCGCCAGCGCACGCACTTTGGCTCTGCCCAGCGCGTCTTTTGGCAAAAGTGGTGAGTTTGCATGCGTTTCGTCCAAATACTCAATGATCGCCATCGATTGCGAAAGCGATTCGCCATCCACCTCGAGCAAAGGCACCAAACGGTCGGCAGATTTATTCGCGTACGCCGCTGATTTATGGTCGCCTTTGACCAAATGCACAGTGACGTATTCGTAGGGCAAGCCTTTGAGCGCCAAGGCAATACGCACGCGGAAGGAGGCGGATGAGCGGAAGTAGTTGTGAAGAATCATAAAATATCGTTGAGTTATAAGAGAGAATAAACCAAATTTTGAAAATGTTTTAAGAAGGATTGACCATGATTTTAGAACTAGCCGACATCCATATCCACCCCGGTCAGCAAGCTGCCTTTGACGAAGCCATTGAGCGCGGTTTGACCACCGTTATCGCCAAAGCCAAAGGTTTTCAAGGCTTCAAGGTCAACAAAGGCATTGAAAGCCAAGAGCGCTATATTTTGCAAATCTTTTGGGCCACGCTGGAAGACCACACGGTCGGTTTTCGTGAATCGCCACTGTTTGCGGAATGGCGAGCCATCGTCGGTCCATTTTTTGCTGCACCACCCAATGTAGAGCATTTCGAGCTGGTAACAAAATCAGTTTGATGCACTGAGGGGTGCAACGGAAGTACCCTTAACGCCGTGTCTGGCCAATGCATCAAGGATAAAACCACTGGCCTTCATGTCCTCAACAAACAATCGCAAGACTTCTGCCACAGCATCTCCTCGGTTTTTGGGCAAGCCCATGGCCTGCTGAATAACCATGAACCGGCCTGGTAAGAGGCGCGAATTTGGGAAGCGTTTTGCATCCATCTCAAGCTGCTGTTTCACACCTGCTGCTACATCTAAACCTTGTTCAAAAAACACATCGACAACCGTGGGCGATGATGGCGCGCGAACAATCTCCGCGTGCTTGATTTCCCGCGTCAGATACAAGTCGTACGCACTGCCTTTACCCACCGTAACCCTATGCCCAGCTTTGTCCACCTCTTCATTAAATTGTATTTTTGAATCTGAGCGCACCATATAGCTGCCTTCAATCAACACATAGGCTGCAGTGAAAGAAATGCCCTCACCGCGCAAAGGATCAATCGCAAAAAACCCAATATCTGCTTGCTCCTGCGTCACCGCTTCCACTGATTTTGCGGCGGTATCGAACACGACCAATTCAACATCAACGCCTAAACGCAGTGCAAATGCATTTGCCAGATCGATGGATACGCCTATCGGTTGCTGGGTGATGGGGTCACGATTGGCGAGTATGGGATTGCCCAAATTGATGGACGCACGCAATTTACCCGTGGGTGCAAAAGATTGAATGATGTGTGATGGAACAGTCATGATTTTTTTCAAGTTACTAAATAGCCGTTTACCAAAACGCCCCAAAAGTCAGACGCAACTGGTCAATATCGCTTTCTGCTAACGATGCCGCAGTACCTTTTGTCAGATGCCACAGTTTGGCTGTTTCTTCCAGCTCTTCCAGCGTAGCCATGGCGGCGGCTGGGCTGTCATGCCAGACATTGGGGCCTAGGCGGTCAAGCATCACGGCGCGTATTGGTGTGCCGTTGGTTTGGTATCTCGCAATCATGGCTGCTACAGCCTGTGCCGCTTGCGGGTCGCCGGGTCGGTGATATGCAATCAGAGGGACGTGGCCTACTTTCATCACAAAATAGGGCGTCAATGCTGGTAAAAGCTCTTGTGCCAATGCTGACTGCTGGTTTTTCCCTAAGTCGTGTTTCAAGCCCAATGTCAAAGCCACGCAATGTGTACTGTGCGTGTGTATGATGCAGCGGGCAGCAGTAGGGTTGCCAGCACTGGCTGCGTATATTTGCCGATGCAAAGCGATGGTTTTACTGGCTCTGTCGCCGCTGATTTGCTGACCTGCATCGTCAATCCGTGCAAGACGCGTCGGGTCAAGAAAGCCCAAACAGGCATCGGTCGGGGTGATCAAGTAGCCACCGCCCTGCTCTGCAGCCAATTTCACGCTGATATTTCCTGCTGTGGCATGAACATACCCACGCTCAAACAAGCTTTTGCCGACGCGGCATACCTCTTCTCTGGCTAGTTTGTCTGTTTTTGTTTCAGTCAACTTATATCTCCCACTTTAACGCCCGTTTTAGCGGTTTCATCATGCCCAGCGACGAGTTTGCCTAGCAAAGCCCTCAACTGCTCCGCCTCTTTAGCGGTGAGCGGCTGCATGATTTGACCTTGAACCTCTGCCACGGCTGCCTTCATAGCGATGACAACTTTTTCGCCTTCCACGGTGGCGGTCAGCAGCTTGCGGCGCTTGTCTTTGGGGTCGGCGTCGCGGCGCAACAAGCCTTTAGCTTCAAGGCGCGCAATGACCGCGCCAGAGGTGGCAGCATCAAAAGCGACTTTGCCGGCTAGCGTGATTTGGTCTTCGCCCGGATCGTCCATCAAGGCGTTGAGCATGGCAAATTGAACCGGTGTGATGTCAAATGCGGCCGTTTTTTCAGCAAAAATGCTGACCGCTACTTGATGCGCACGGCGGATCAAATGACCCGGGGCGGCGTGATAATCAAACGTATTTGCAAAGGCATTTGCAACTGTATTTACTGAAGTGCTTGGCATGTTGAAAGTTTAAACCTGAGATGCATCGTTTTGAGCTAGCTAGGGTAAACACCAAGTTGACTTATGATAAGTGCACATATTATACTTTTCAACATGGACAAAACTACCATATCGACAAACACTGCTAGTCAAAACGACGTGCGGGAGCAGCTTTACAAAGACATGGCGCCCCACCATTTGACGCCGCTGTGGCGCGAACTGCATGCCTTGGTGCCGCAGCAGCCGAACACGCCGTGCGTGGCTGCGCACTGGAAATATGAGCAAATCAGGCCGTATTTGATGCGTGCCGGTGAAGTTATCACCGCTGAAGAAGCCGTGCGCCGTGTGCTGATTTTGGAAAACCCCGCGTTAAAAGGCCAATCCGCCATCACCCAAGCTTTGTATGCGGGTTTGCAGCTCATCATGCCCGGCGAAATTGCCCCCAGCCACCGCCACACGCAAAGCGCCTTGCGTTTTATCGTTGAAGGCTCTGGCGCGTTCACGGCTGTGAATGGCGAGCGCACCACCATGCGACCGGGCGATTTCATCATCACGCCCAGCATGACGTGGCACGACCATGGCTCGGATGCCAGCGAACCCGTAGTTTGGCTGGACGGCTTGGACATTCCGCTGATTCGCTATTTAGATGCTGGTTTTGCAGAAAACGCTTCTGAGAAATCGCAAACCGTGACGCGCCCCGAAGGCACCAGCTTTGCCCAGTTTGGCTACAACATGGCACCGGTGCGCACTTATGACTCGCCGTTGGGGCAAACATCGCCAATTTTTAGCTACCCCTACGACAAAAGCCGTGAAGCGCTGCATGTTTTAGAGACAACCCAGCCTATCGACGCGTGGGACGGCGTGAAGCTGCGTTATATCAACCCATTGACTGGCGGCGCACCCATGCCGACCATGGCAACCTTCATGCAACGCATCCCCGCCGGCTTCGAAGGCATGCCGTATCGGCAGACGGATGGTGCGATTTTTAGCGTGGTTGAAGGTTCAGGCTCAGTACAGATTGAGCACAAGGGTGAAAAAGTACAATTTGACTTTTCACCGCGCGACCATTTTGTGATTCCATCGTGGCACACAGCCCGCTTTTCTTCGACAAGCGGTTGCGTGTTGTTCAGTTACTCAGACCGCCCGGTGCACCAAGCGCTGGGCATACACAAAGAAGAAAGACTCGTAGCATCATGAATGAATACGTTATCCCCGCCTTAGAACAAGTGTCCGTCCCCGTCGTCGGCACCACAGCACGCTTTCCTGTGCAACGCATTTACTGCGTCGGCCGCAACTATGTGGACCATGCCCAAGAAATGGGTTTCACGGGCCGCGAACCACCGTTTTTCTTCATCAAACCAGCCAATACGGTTGTTGTCGCCAATGCGGGTGAAACCGCTGAACTTCCTTATCCGCCATTGACCAAAGACTTTCAACACGAAATCGAACTCGTCGCTTGCATCGGCACAGGTGGCAAAAACATCAAAGCGGCAGATGCTAAAAAACACATCTACGGCTACGCAGTTGGCTTGGACATGACCCGCCGTGACTTGCAAGGCGAGCAAAAAAAGCTGGGCCGCCCATGGTGCATTGGCAAATCGTTTGACCACGCCTCCCCCATTGGCCCCATCACCCCAGCGGCGCAAGCAGGCGATGTTGAAAACGCAGAAATCTATGTGCAAGTAGATGGCAAAGACCGCCAGCGCAGCACCGTCAGCAAGTTGATATGGAATTTGGGCGAAATCATTGAGCACATCTCCACAGCATGGGAGCTGCAAGCTGGCGATTTGATTTACACCGGTACGCCAGCTGGCGTGGCAGCCGTCGCGGTAGGTGACACCATGCACGGCCATGTTGATGGGTTAACCGATATTCGCGTCAAAGTGGTGTAAACTGCTATTTTTTAAGCCAAATTCGGCTTAAGCCGGCGTAATTATTGCCTAAGATGCTATTAAAAATAGAGCGTTTTAGGCTTTTTTGCTTGGGAGAGACCTTTGAAACTATTAGAAAATCTAGCCAAATTCTGCGCCATCTTGGCCGGTATTTTGCTCACCTTTATAACGCTGATGACCTGCGTCAGCATTGTTGGTCGAGAAACCGTGGGTAAAACAATTTCTGGCGATTTTGAGCTGTCGGGTGTTGCTGCGGGCGCAGCCATTGCGCTGTTCATGCCGTGGTGCCAGTTCAAACGTGGCAATATTTTTGTCGATTTTTTCACCGCCAAAGCGTCGATAAATACACAAAAAGCCATGGAGCGTTTCGGTGCTTTGTTGCTGGCTGCTGTGATGGCTCTGGTGGCATGGCGCACCGTATTGGGTGGGCTCAATGCTTACAGCTCCAACAGCGGCACCATGTTGCTGGGTTTTCCTGAATATGTTGTTTACGCTGCGATGGTGCCGCCTTTGGCGCTCACCGCGCTGATTGCTTTGCACCAGGGCGTTTTCGGCTTTGTTGAAGACAACGTAGAAGCCAATCCGGAGTTTGCCGTATGAGCGCGATTCAACTGGCTTTGACCATTTTTGGCATCATGCTGCTGCTCATGGCTGTGCGCGTGCCCATCGCCGTGTGTATGTTTGTCGCCGGTACGGTTGGCTACGTCGCTCAAGCGGGCTGGGGCCCACTTTCTAGCTTCTTGAACACACAAGCTTTTGCACGTTTTGCAAGCTATGACTTGTCCGTCATTCCCCTCTTCATCTTGATGGGACATTTTGCAACCCAAGGTGGCATCAGCAAAGCGCTGTTTGGCTTTGCCGCCAGCGTCATGGGGCGATTCAAAGGTGGTTTGGCCATGGGCGCGGTATTGGCTTGTGCAGCTTTTGGTGCGATTTGCGGCTCGTCCGTAGCAACTGCCGCGACGATTACCAATGTGGCCTACGACGAAATGCGCAAACATGGCTATTCTGGGCGTTTGACCACGGGCACCTTAGCTGCTGGCGGCACATTGGGCATTTTGATTCCGCCTTCCGTGCCGCTGGTAATTTACGCCATTTTGACCGAACAAAACATTGCAAAGCTCTTTGCAGCCGCCATGGTGCCTGGCATCATTGCCATGCTGGGTTATATGATTGCGATTGGCATTTATGTGCGTCTTGTACCTGGCCATGCACCTGAGCACGACCAAGTTTCGAAACTAAATATCCTCGAATCTATCAAAGGTATTGGCCCGATTGCCGCTATCTTTTTGATTGTGTTTGGCGGCATTTATGGCGGGTTTTTCACGCCGACAGAAGGGGCTGCGGTTGGCGCATTCTCAACCTTTGTTGCCGCATTATTAAAGCGTGAAATGACGTGGGACAAGTTTAAAAAGTGCTTTTACGCCACCGCTGAAAGCTCTGCCATGATCTTTTTGATCTTCTTGGGTGCAGATTTGATGAATGCATCGCTGGCGTTGACACAAGTACCGTCACAACTGGCGCAGTTGATAGGCTCATGGGGCTTGTCGCCCGTGATGGTGGTGGCTGCCATCATGCTGTTTTACGTGGTGCTGGGCGCGGTGATGGATGAGCTGTCGATGATTTTGCTCACCATCCCTATCTTTTTCCCCATGATCATGGGCTTGGACTTTGGCATGAGCAAAGAATACACCGCCATTTGGTTTGGCATCATGGTGCTGATGACGGTGGGTTTTGGCATGTTGGCGCCGCCTGTGGGCTTGAATGTCTATGTTGTGAACAGTATGACCAAGGGGCGAAAAGGCTTGGCAGATGTACCCATTTCCGAAAGCTACAAAGGCGTAATGCCGTTTTTGATCACCGATACGATTCGCACTATTGTGTTGCTTTTATTCCCAGCCATTTCTTTGTACTTTGTGCAGTATTTGCAGTAAACCTTTTAACTTTTCATCCGTTATAGTTTTGTTCTTTTTTTGTTCTGTTTTTGTTGTGTATTAGTTCCGTATTTCATTTACTTGGAGACATTTGCATGATTAATCGTCGTTCCCTCTTGAAAACTGGTGTTGCCGCAGCTGTAGCGACATCCAGCGCCATCGCTTTGGCGCAAACACCCGCTGTGACATTGAAGTTTCACACCTTCATGTCTCCCCAGTCCAACGTTTGGCTGAACATGCACAAAGCGTGGATGGACAAGGTTGAAAAAGAATCTGGTGGTCGCATCAAGTTTGAAGCCTATCCGGCCATGCAATTGGGCGGCACACCTGTGCAACTGTACGACCAAGCCAAAGACGGCGTGGTAGACATTATTTGGACACTGCCTGGCAACACCGCAGGCCGTTTCCCGCGCGTAGAAGTGTTTGAGCTTCCGTTCATGATGTCAAACGCTGAAGCCACATCCAAAGCCTATTGGGAATATGTGCAAATTTTTGCAGCCGATGAGTTCAAAGACGTGCAAGTCTTGGCACTGCAAGTGCACGGCCCTGGCGTGATTCACACCATCGATAAACCCATCAAATCTGTGGACGACATGAAAGGCGTGAAAATGCGCGCGCCAACGCGTCAAGTGAATAAGCTGATGGCTTCTTTGGGTGCAACACCAGTGGGCATGCCACTCCCAGGCATTCCAGATGCACTGTCAAAAGGCACGATTCAAGGTGCGGTGATCCCGTGGGAAGTTGTGCCATCCGTGAAGGTGCACGAGTTGACCAAGTTTCACGCTGAATTTGACCCTGCTGGCGGTGCGCTTTACACCACGACCTTTGTCATGGCGATGAACAAAGCCAAATACAACAGCTTGCCGGCTGATTTGAAAAAAATCATCGACAACAACTCAGGCATGGCAACATCAGCTTGGTTGGGGAAAACGCAGCAAGCGGGTGACGTTGCAGGCCGTAAGTCTGCCAGCGACCGCAACAACACGATTTTCACCGTCAGTGTTGCTGAAGCACAAAACTTCCGCCGTAAATCGCGCGCCATTGAAGTGGAATGGGTCGAAGACATGAACAAGCGCGGTTTTGATGGCAAGAAATTGCTCGAAGGCGCGAAAACGTTGATCGAAAAGCACACCAAAACGACAAAATAAGCGCTGAAACAAGCTGTATTTTTAGTTTTTGAAATTCTCAAAGGCTCTGAGTGAAAACTTAGGGCCTTTTTTCATGGCGCGTGCATGTCCTTAAAATTTCCCTATAAACTGCGCAGATGATTTACAGAACGCCCATCAAATACTGCAAAAACTGTGGCACCGCCGCGGTTTACCGCCAGCCAGACGATGGTGACACCAAAAACCGCGCTGTTTGTCCCGCTTGCAACACCGTGCATTACGAAAACCCTTTAAATGTCGTCGGCACCGTGCCGGTTTGGGAAGATACCGTACACAAAGTTACTAAAGTGCTACTGTGCAAACGCAATATCGAGCCACGCAAAGGCAAATGGACGCTACCGGCTGGTTTTATGGAGTTGGACGAAACGACTTCTGAAGGCGCCGCGCGTGAAACTGTTGAAGAAGCGGGTGCGCAATTTGAGATGCAATCGCTTTTTAGCGTACTGAGCGTGCCCAAAGTCGGCCAAGTGCATTTGTTCTACCTCGCCAAGTTAACCAGCGATCAATTTGATCCAGGCTATGAAACCCAAGAAGCCAAGTTGTTCACGGAAGCTGAAATTCCGTGGGACGAGATTGCATTCAGAACTGTGAAAGTGACTCTGGAGCGGTTTTTTGCAGACAGAGACTTGGGCACATATAGCGTTCACCAAGTCGACATCCTATAGAGCTACTTTCTTTAAATCCAGTTTTTTGCGGTTTGAATCCGCCGCCCCTGTTCTTGCGTATTAAGCATTAGACATGCCTGTAAATTACTAATTGGTCACAAATTTACCCATTAGTCATATAATGCATCCATGGCTATAACTATGCAAAAAACACCTTTAAAAATCGCCATCGTCGGATCTGGCATTTCAGGCTTGGCTGCCGCGCACGCTTTACATGGCAGTGCGCACATCACTTTGTTTGAAGCGGGTTCGTACTTTGGCGGCCATACACACACGGTTGACATCACTTTACCGACGTCAAAAGGCGCTGTTACACACGGCATTGATACTGGCTTTTTGGTATTCAACGAGCGTACTTATCCGCATTTAATCAAACTTTTGGCAGATCTAGGCGTTGAGACTGCCAAGTCTGACATGTCGTTTTCAGTGCAAGTGCCACAAAAAAATGGTGCTTTGGAATGGAGCGGCTCTAACTTAAACACTGTTTTCGCGCAACGCAGCAACCTGCTCAACCCGCGTTTTTGGCGCATGCTGCGCGACTTGATGCGCTTCAACAAATTGGCGACACAGATTGCCAAGTCAGGCGCAGAGTCGCAACTGATGCAGCCGCTGGAGGCATTTTTACTAACGAATCACTTTAGCATCGAGTTCAGAGATTGGTATTTGCTGCCCATGCTGGGATGCATTTGGAGTTGCCCAACTTCTCAAATGTTGAAATTCCCCGTCGCCACCATGGTGCGGTTTTGTCATAACCACGGCTTGCTGCAAGTCAACGACCGACCGCAATGGTGGACGGTGGCTGGCGGGGCGAAACATTATGTTGAAAAAATCGTTGCCGACATTGCAGACAAACGGCTCAACACGCCCGTTTGCAGCATCGCGCGCGACAGCCGAGGAGCGCATATTGTCACCAGCGCGGGAACCGAAAGATTCGACAAAGTCATCATCGCCACCCATTCTGACCAAGCTTTGGCCATGCTACAACAGCCCAGCCACGCAGAAACACAAGCCTTGTCTGCTATCACCTATCAAGCCAATACCGCCGTGTTGCATACCGATGCTAGCGTTTTACCTCAGCGCAAAGCCGCGTGGGCAGCTTGGAATTACGAGCGCGTACAGCTCGACCCCAGCCAGCCAGACAATGCCAATGTTTGCCTGCATTACCTGATCAACAAGCTGCAACCGATTCCGTTCGAGCAGCCCGTCGTCGTCTCGCTCAACCCAACAAAAGCCATTGCGCCTTTGCATGTTTTAGGCACATTTGATTACGAACACCCTGTGTTTGACATGGATGCCATCAAAGCACAAGCTGATATTCCAGCCTTACAGGGAATGCAAAACACTTACTTTTGCGGTGCTTGGACGGGCTATGGCTTCCACGAAGATGGTTTGAAATCTGGCTTAGCCGCGGCTAAGCAACTTTTAGAAGACTCACAATGGCAAGTAGCCGCATAAACTTGCCGACTGTGCCCCACATTGGCTTTGGCCAAGTGCGGCACAAGCGCGTCAAGCCCGTGAAGCATACGTTTGCCTACCCCACGTATTTTTTGATGTTGCCGATGCGCACTTTGGCAACTGGTCTGAGCCAAGCACTTACGCGCAACCGGTGGGCAGCATTGAGTTTTTACGACAAAGACCATGGCGATGGTCGCGCCGATGCATTGGCTTGGCTTGACGAATTGCTGCAAAGCGAAGGCATAGCCGACGCCACAGGCGAAGTCTGGCTCCATTGCTACCCCCGCGTCTTTGGCTACACGTTCAAACCCGTGAGCTTCTGGTATTGCCATCGCGCCGACAACACACTGCGTGCCATCGTGGTTGAGGTGAACAACACCTTTGGTGAACGGCATTGTTACTTGCTCGACAAACCGGTTTTTGGTGCTGAACAAACAACCACCAAAGACTTTCACGTTTCACCCTTCAACCACGTTGAAGGCAGCTACCGTTTTCGTTTCATGACAACGGACAACAGCACCCTCGCCCGTGTAGATTACGACGATCCCACCGGACCCTTGTTAGAAACCAGCGTCAATGGCGAACTGGAAACTTTGACAGCGAAAAGTACCCGCAAAGCGCTGTGGCGCTACCCCATGATGACACTCGGCGTCATTGCTCGCATCCACTGGCAAGCCCTCAAGCTGTGGCGCAAGCGTGTGAATATCCTGGCCAAACCAACACCACCCGATCACTTTGTGACCCGTTCGTAATTCACCATTGACTCAACTATGAACTCAACCACCGCATCACGATTTCAAATCCCATCGAACGCACCGGCCACCGCACGCAGTGCATTGAAGTTGCTGCAAAAGCTTCGCTACGACGCGCTGACCGTTCAATTCCCCGACGGCAGCATGCACCGCTTTGGCGACCATGACCCCAGCGCGCTGCACGCCACGTTGATGCTGAAAAACTGGAACGTTTTTTCAGCCTCTTTGAAATCTGGCGACATTGGTTTTGCCGAAACCTACATCGCCGGCGATTGGTCAACCCCCAGCTTGACGGACTTGATCAAAGTCTTCATCAGCAACCGCGCCGTGATTGAAGACGCCATTTACGGCACCTGGGCTGGCCGCTTGCTGTTTCGTATCAAACACCTGCTAAACCGCAACTCCAAAACCAACAGCAAGAAAAACATCCACGCCCACTACGACTTGGGGAATGCGTTTTACGAGCTGTGGTTGGACAACACCAAGAATTACTCATCGGCTTTGTTTGAAAAAGGCATGGACCACACCAGCTACGATGGCATGGTGCAAGCCCAACACGCCAAAGTGCGCCGCGCTTTGAACATGGTGGATGTGAAAGCGGGAGACCGCGTGCTAGAAATTGGCTGCGGTTGGGGCGCTTTGGCTGAAAAAGTCACGAGCGAGTTCAACGCCAGCGTGGTAGGCGTGACGCTCAGCACTGAGCAACTAGCGTACGCCAATGAGCGTATGCAAAAACCAGGTACTGCAGACAAAGCAGACTTGCGCTTACAAGACTACCGCGACATTGGCGTCACCACCAACGATGCACCGTTTGACGCCATTGTCTCCATAGAAATGATTGAAGCCGTTGGCCAAGCCTATTGGCCCGAGTATTTCAAAACGATTCACAGGCTACTCAAACCCAATGGCAAAGTCTGCATCCAAAGCATTGTGATTGACGACGCTTTGTTTGACCGCTACGTGGGCTCGACCGACTTTATCCAACAATATATCTTCCCAGGCGGCTGCCTGCCCTGCCCGCGCGAATTCAAACGCCAAGCTGGTTTGGCAGGTTTCAAGGTTGTTGATGAATTTGCCTTCGGCATGGACTACGCCTACACGCTAAAACTATGGCGCGACAAGTTTTTAGCTGAAAAACAGCAAGTTTTAAAACTCGGTTTTGACGAACGCTTCATCCGCATTTGGGAGTTTTACTTGGCCTACTGCGAAGCCGCCTTTGCCAAGAAAAACACCGATGTGGTGCAGTTCACTTTGCAAAAGAAATGACCCTTAAAGTATGCACTTTATAAACCGCCTTCTGACATGCTGCCTGCTGTGGCAGCTTGCAGCAGCGGGCGTTTTTGCACAATCTACAGCACCTGAGCTGCCACCAGAAGTTGCAAGCACCATACCCAGCACAGAATTTGCGGGCAAAGGCAAACTCACGTTCTTCGGTTTAGAGGTTTACGAATCAAGCTTATGGATCACGCCCAGCTTCAAAGGTTTAAGTTTTGAAAATCACAGCTTTGCGCTAGAGCTGCACTATTTACGCAACTTCAGCGCCGTAGATATTGCCAAACGGTCCATCGAAGAAATGCAACGCATTGAGCCCGTGCCAGAGCAAAAAGTGGCGCTGTGGATCAAAACGCTGAGCGAAGCCTTCCCCAATGTCAAAAAAGGTGACCGCATCGTGGGCGTGCACAAGCCCGGTTTTGGCGTCACCTTTTGGCACAACGGTAAACGCAGTGGCGAGATTCGTGATGCAGATTTTTCAAGGCAATTTTTCGGTATCTGGCTGTCGCCTAAAACCTCTGAACCCAAACTCAGGCAAGCGCTTTTAGGCAAAGTCAATTTGTAACATGACAAACAGTTCTGCAAACAGCCCAACCGACCAGCGCGCCTTCACCGGCAGCAACGGCTGGCGCTATGGTTTGCTGGGCTTGCCGCTTGCGTTTGTGGCTTTACCTCTGTATGTGATTTTGCCTAATCACTACGCGCGTGAATTTGGCATGCCGCTGGCCACGCTGGGCTTGGTTCTTCTTTTAGCCCGCTTGTTCGATGCGTTTATCGACCCATTACTCGGCAAACTCAGCGACAAGTTATTTGCCCGCTCGGCCAAAGCAGTATTAGCTTTTGGGGCGCTAGCCGGTGTTTTTCTGGCTTTAGGCTTTGTTTTGCTGTTTTTCCCACCTCTGTCAGTTCGGCAACAGCTGCCCATGCTGATTGCTTGGGCTGCTGCTATGCTGCTCATCACCTACGCGGCCTACAGCGCTTTGAGTATCGCCCACCAGTCTTGGGGCGCCATGCTGGGCGGCACGGAAGCACAACGTAGCCGTTTGGTGGCTTGGCGCGAAGGACTAGGGTTGATCGGCGTTATTTTGGCTTCAATTTTACCAGTAGCCGTCGGATTGATTGCCTCAACCGCTATATTTATCATAGCTATTTTTGCAGCTTGGATTGCTTGGAATCAATCTGTAAAACCCATAACTAGTCTTGCCAGCCTTGCAAACCCAGCAACCCACAGCATTTTTAAGCCATTTCAACACATTCCCTTCAAACGCCTGCTAACCGTGTTTGTGTTCAACGGCATCGCCAGCGCCGTGCCCGCCACGCTGATTTTGTTTTTCGTGCAAGACCGCTTGCAAGCTCCCAAGCAGATGGAAACTGCGTTTTTAGGCGCGTACTTTGTCTGCGCCGCCTTGGCGGTGCCGCTGTGGCTGCAATGTATCAAGCACATTGGTTTGACAAAATCTTGGCTGCTTGGCATGGTGTTGTCCATCATAGTATTTGCTTGGGCGATGCAGCTGGGCAGTGGCGACACCACGGCTTTTATCGTGATTTGCGCCCTGTCTGGCATCGCGCTCAGCGCAGATTTGACCATTCCCAGTGCGCTGCTGGTAGGTGTGATTGCCGACGCTGGCGACCGTGGCCGTGCCGAAGGCGCTTATTTTGGCTGGTGGAACTTTGCCACCAAGCTCAATTTAGCTTTGGCTGCTGGTTTGACTTTGCCTCTCTTAGAACTGATGGGCTACACACCCGGCACGCAGCAGCCACAAGCATTGACCGCGCTCACCATTGTGTATTGCCTTGTGCCTATTGCTATCAAGCTAGTAGCTGCATTGGTACTGTATCTGCTGATGATTCGCCCTAATCAAGTTAAATCCGTTCGGGTTGAGCCTGCCGAAACCCTTCGACAAGCTCAGGGCGAACGGGGGTAAAAAATTTCATAACAATGCATTTTTAATTTTAAGTCTGTGAAAAAATCATGAAACGACGCCTCCTCCTCTCCAGCATCAGCACCTCAGCCATCGCTTTGGGTACGTTACAACTCACCGGCTGTGCGACGCAAAACATCGCGGACTACGCCGCTGAAAAACCAACGCTAGACCTGCGCCAATACTTCAACGGCACGCTGGATGCCTACGGCGTCTTTACCGACCGCAGCGGCAAAGTCGTGAAACGCTTCACCGTGGTGATGCTTTGCGGCTGGACAGGCAAGCCGGGTGAAGAAACCGGCGTACTGGACGAAGACTTCACCTACTCAGACGGCACCAAGCAAAAGCGCGTCTGGAAGCTGCAGCGCAGCGCCGATGGCAGCTATGTTGGCCGTGCCGACGATGTTGTCGGCGTTGCCAACGGCCAAGAGCGCGGCAACGCCTTTCAGTGGGGCTACACCCTCAATTTACCGGTGGACGACAAGGTCTACGAAGTGCAGTTTGACGACTGGATGTACCTGATGACCGACAAAGTCATGCTCAACAAAGCCACCATGAGCAAATTTGGCATCAAGCTGGGTGAGGTCACCCTGTCGTTCACCAAACGCTAAAAGCAAGCGATAAAAAACATGTCTCTGAACCCGATCATGCAAAACTGGCAAGGCAAAACCGTCTGGCTCCTAGGCGCATCCACCGGCATAGGCCGCGCCACCGCCAGCGCCTTGCATGCGCGGGGCGCGCGCGTCATCGTATCCGCCCGCAACGCCAAAGCCTTAGACGACTTTGTAGCAGCCCACCCCGGCCAAACCGCCGCTGGCTTGCCCACCGCCGTGGCGCTGCCCTTAGACGCAGGCTTGGACGGCGCTGTGCAAGCCGCCGCGCAAACGATATACAAAACCAGCCCCATTGACTGCGCCATGTACTGCGCCGGCACCTACAAAGAGCTGCGCGCGACCGAATTCAAGCTGCAAACCATGCTGGAGCACCAGCGCATCAACTACCTAGGCGCGCTGCACTTGCTAGACGCCGTGCTACCCCACTTTTTAGCCCGCCAAAGCGGCCATATCAGCCTGATCAGCAGCGTCGCCGGCTATGGCGGCCTGCCCAAAAGCATGGCCTACGGCCCCACCAAAGCCGCCCTCATCAACTTAGCAGAAACCTTGTATTTAGACCTGCACGGTAAAAACATAGGCGTCAGCCTCATCTGCCCCGGCTTTGTGGACACGCCATTAACTGCTCAAAACAAATTCAACATGCCAGCCCTCATCACCCCCGACGAAGCCGCGCAAGAGATACTCAAAGGCTGGGCGAAAGGCGAGTTTGAAATCCATTTCCCAAAACGCTTCACCCAATGGATGAAAGCCATCAAAATGCTACCCTACCGCTTATATTTCCCCGTTATTAAAAAATTCACAGGTTTATGATGCAAAAATTATGATGAATAAAGCTGCCGTCAATAATATCGTCACTTACTTCGAAACCCTCACCGAAGCATCAGTATCTCGCTTGCCCGAATACTACAAGGAAGACGCCTATTTCAAAGACCCCTTCAACGAAGTGCTCGGCGTCAAATATATTCAGCACATCTTCGCCCACATGTACACAGCGCTAGACAAACCGCGCTTTGTCATTACCAGCAAAATCGTTGAAGATAATGCCTGCTTTCTCGTTTGGGATTTCAAGTTTTACATGAAAAAATACGACAAAACCAAAGAACAAACCATACGCGGCGGCTCGCATTTGGTATTAAATGCAGATGGCAAAATAGTATCTCACCGAGATTATTGGGATGTAGCGGAAGAGTTGTACGAAAAGCTGCCAGTGGTGGGTGTGCTGATGCGGTGGTTGAAAAAGCAGGCGAATAGCTAGACGCCTTCTCGTCCTCTATTTACTATACTTTTAATAGCACCTTAGAAAATAAATACGCCGGCTAGATGCATATTTATTAATTTCTAGTTCAAAGTGCAACACTTACGTGGGAAATAAAGGCTGAGAGTAGGTTTAGACAGCGGTTAGCCTTTTGGATTACCACATCTAAAAGGACTCCCCGATGAGGCACACCCATCTCAGCCAAAGCGAACGTTACCAGATTGAGCGATGGCTGCAACAAGGTAAACCATGTCAGTTATTTTTGGGCTAGATGCTTTTGCTCCCAAGGAAATCGCGGAGAAGGCTGAAACGATTGGCGTGGCCAAGGCACGGCTGCACATACTGTGACTTGGGCGGGGTTCTTCAGCAACATCGTGCCCGTCATTCTGGGCAATATCATAGGCAGCAGTGTGCTGGTGGAGCTGGTGTACAACGTCATCTATCGACACGGTGAAAATAATAAATAAAGCACCTAGAATTCGTATTTATTGACTAAGGTGCTATTTTATTTATAGCAAAAAATTAGACGGACAAGCCCTTATACTGCTCCCGCAGCAGGTTCTTTTGCACTTTGCCCATCGTATTTCTCGGCAGCTCTTGCAGCACAAAGCAGCGTTTCGGGATTTTGA
>JAYWCQ010000072.1:0-2535 GCA_043780435.1 Polaromonas sp. | reverse complement strand
GCGGTGTTGGCCAGGATCGACAAGAGCAAGGTGGTCAATGTGCTGTTCAGGCGTGGCGAGGTTGCTCAATACGCCTTGATCCGGCCTGCTCGTTAAGTGCCGTGACGCGCTATGAAGCGCGTGGCCAAGGCTTCCGGTACCAACGGGCGCAGCCGTTTTTTATCCGGCCTCAGACACTTTATTCCAACCCTGTCCGGCGGGGCTTTTGACTGAAAAATCAGCCGGGACCGCCTTGAAAAAAATATTTCTTTAGATTTTTCACTTTATTTTAAGTTTGTATTCACTAACATAAAAAGTCGGCTAATGACCGATTTAGGTAGAATGGACGTTCTTATCTCAAGTATTTTGATATATCAGCAGTTTTAAAATAGCGCGCGTGACATTGATTGAGTCGATTCACTGGTGATCCACAGATCACCCACAAGTTGTCCAGAGCCTTTCAGTTAAAATTGTGAATAAGTTGTGCATAAGATGCATGTTGCTGCCTTGCAACGAGAAAAATTTGGCAATTTCGAGGCTATGTCTTCCGGGCTTTTTGCCTACAATGAAGCTTCCAACCTTCGCAGTTGCCATAGATTGTTGGTTCAGGGCGCGTCACAAGTGACGCGCCCTTTTTTATGCCTTTCCCGAATTGACCTGCGTCGGTTCGCAATACTTTCAAGCACTTAGGCGTTCCCTTTGATGAATCACATCAGAAATTTTTCGATCATTGCACATATTGATCATGGTAAATCTACTCTCGCTGATCGTTTGATACAGCGCTGCGGAGGCCTTGAAGCGCGTGATATGTCGGCACAAGTTTTAGATTCGATGGATATCGAAAAAGAGCGTGGGATAACCATCAAAGCGCAGACAGCAGCACTGCATTACAAAGCAAAAAATGGTGAAATTTATAACCTCAATTTGATCGACACACCGGGCCATGTTGACTTCTCATACGAAGTGTCACGATCACTCAGTGCATGTGAAGGTGCACTCTTGGTTGTGGATGCTAGTCAAGGCGTAGAAGCGCAAACGGTGGCGAATTGCTACACCGCGTTGGATCTAGGCGTTGAAGTTGTTCCCGTACTCAACAAAATGGATTTGCCCAACGCAGACCCCGAAGGTGCACGCCAGGAAATAGAAGACGTGATTGGCATTGACGCGACCGACGCGATTTCATGCTCAGCTAAAACAGGCTTGGGCATCGACGACATCTTAGAGATGGTGGTCGCTAAGGTGCCGCCACCGCGCGGCAACCCGAATGCACCACTGCGCGCCATGATTATCGACAGCTGGTTTGACAGTTACGTCGGTGTGGTGATGTTGGTGCGCGTGGTCGATGGCCGCTTGGCAAGGAACGATCGCATCAAGATGATGGCGACAGGCGCTGCTTACAACGCTGACAAGGTGGGCGTCTTTACGCCAACAGATGTCGAACGCCCCGCATTGGAAACAGGCGAAGTGGGCTACATCATTGCTGGCATCAAAGAGTTGCAAGCTGCCAAGGTGGGTGACACAGTTACTCAAATCAAAGCCGGCTCTGGTGGCGCAGCGTTTACTGCTACCGAGGCTTTGCCAGGTTTTAAAGAAATCCAGCCACAGGTGTTTGCCGGTTTGTACCCAACAGAAGCGAACCAATACGAAGGCTTGCGCGACAGCTTGGAGAAACTCAAGCTCAACGATGCTTCCTTGCACTATGAGCCCGAAGTCAGTCAAGCGCTGGGCTTTGGCTTTCGCTGCGGCTTTTTGGGTCTGCTGCACATGGAAATTGTGCAAGAGCGTTTGGAGCGTGAGTTTGATCAAGATTTGATTACCACAGCGCCTAGCGTTGTTTATGAGGTGCTGACGGCAGATGGTGTGCTCACCAAAGTAGAAAACCCAGCCAAAATGCCAGATCAAGGCAAGATGGTAGAAATTCGTGAACCTATTGTCACCGTGCATTTGTACATGCCACAAGAGTATGTGGGTGCTGTGATGACGCTCGCCAATCAAAAACGCGGCATTCAGTTGGACATGACCTACGCAGGCCGACAAGTCAAGTTAACCTATGAAATTCCGTTGGGTGAAATCGTCTTAGATTTTTTTGACAAATTGAAGTCCGTCAGCCGCGGTTATGCGTCGATGGACTACGAATTCAAAGAATTCCGTGTTGCAGATGTCGTGAAAGTCGATATTTTGTTGAATGGTGAAAAGGTCGATGCCTTATCCATCATCGTCCACCGCTCTCAATCGCAATACCGTGGCCGCGCGGTGGTTGCTAAAATGCGTGAGATCATTTCGCGTCAGCAGTTTGACGTGGCGATTCAGGCAGCTATCGGTGCGAATATCATTGCCCGCGAATCACTCAAAGCCTTGCGTAAAAACGTGATTGCCAAGTGTTACGGTGGCGATATTTCGCGGAAAAAGAAATTGTTAGAAAAACAAAAAGCAGGTAAAAAACGCATGAAACAAATTGGCTCGGTTGAGGTTCCCCAAGAAGCGTTTTTAGCCATATTACAGGTTCAAGATTAATGCAATTTATTACTTCTCTCATACTCGCGTGCTTTGTCGGCT
>JAYWCQ010000071.1:0-10601 GCA_043780435.1 Polaromonas sp. | reverse complement strand
AATAAACGGGGCAATACAGCCCGATAATAGAGTAAATCTTTCATTTTTACGTTTTTTGAGCCTATTCAACGATGTCCACCAACCAACTCGACAAAAAATCCCAAGCCTGGTCCGCCCTGTTTTCTGAGCCCATGAGCGACCTGGTCAAGCGCTACACCTCCAGCGTGTTTTTTGACAAACGCCTGTGGCAGGCAGACATTGCAGGCTCTTTGGCGCATGCGGAAATGCTGGCTGCGCAAAAGATTATTTCTGAGGTTGACCATGCGTCGATTCAACAAGGGCTGGGACAAATCAGCGCTGAAATCGAATCCGGCGCTTTCGAGTGGAAATTGGATCTGGAAGATGTGCACCTCAACATCGAGGCTCGTTTGACCAATTTGGTGGGCGACGCCGGTAAACGTCTGCACACCGGCCGCAGCCGCAACGACCAAGTCGCCACCGATGTGCGGCTGTGGCTGCGTGGCGAGATTGATTTGATTGGTGACCTGCTTATCGAGCTGCAAAAAGCCTTATTGGGCATCGCTGAGAAAAACGTCGAAGTCATCCTGCCTGGTTTCACCCACTTGCAAGTCGCCCAACCCGTCAGCTTCGGCCACCACATGCTGGCCTACGTGGAGATGTTCAGCCGTGACGCCGAGCGCCTGCAAGACGTGCGCCGTCGTGTCAACTTCCTACCCTTGGGCGCAGCTGCATTGGCTGGTACCAGCTACCCGCTAGACCGTGAGCGCGTCGCTAAAACGCTAGGCATGGTCGACGAAAAAGGCAACCCACAAGTCTGCCAAAACAGCCTGGATGCCGTGAGTGACCGCGACTTTGCGATTGAATTCACCGCAGCTGCAAGCTTGGCGATGGTGCACATCAGCCGCCTGAGTGAAGAGTTGATCTTGTGGATGAGCCAGAGCTTTGGTTTTATCCAGATTGGTGACGCGTACACCACCGGTTCGTCCATCATGCCGCAAAAGAAAAACCCGGATGTGCCCGAGCTGGCGCGTGGCAAAACGGGTCGTGTCGTCGGCCACTTAATGGGGTTGATTACCTTGATGAAAGGCCAACCCCTGGCCTACAACAAAGACAACCAAGAAGACAAAGAACCGCTGTTTGACACGGTGGACACCCTCAAAGACACGCTGCGTATTTTTGCTGAAATGATCGGTTCCATCACCATCAAACCCGAAGCCATGGAGCGCGCCGCCCTCAAAGGCTACGCCACAGCGACCGATCTGGCCGACTACATGGTCAAAAAAGGCCTGCCCTTCCGCGACGCCCACGAAGCCGTCGCCCACGCCGTCAAAGCCGCTATGTCGCACCAGGTTGATTTATCGGAACTGCCCTTGAGTGTGCTGCAGCAGTTCAACCCTAAGATTGAGAAAGACGTGTACGAAGTGCTGTCCTTGCGCGGCTCACTGAATGCCCGTAATACTTTGGGTGGCACAGCGCCAGCGCAGGTGCGGATTCAGATTGCACGGCATGTGGCGCGTTTGAAGGTTTAAATTGCTATATATTTAATAGCATTTAAGTCAATAAATACGCCGGCTAAAATTCTAAACAATGCTCAAAATTTCATCATTACTCGCCTGGATTACGGGTCTTCTTGTCGTTGCCACAGGCGTGAATGCTGCGCCAATGTACAAATGTATGGTGAACGGCACAGTCACCTATCAGCAAGACCCTTGTCCAACTGGGCAAGTTCGCAAACCTCCCACGGTTCAAGAACTGAACGCTGCAGAGAAGAAACGACGTGAGGCAGTTGTGATCTCAACGCCTGAAAAACCTGCCTCTGTCGAAGAAAAAACGGCTGTCAATCCTCAAAGGTCTGAAAAACCTGTTCCGACCCCAGTCAACTCACCTATCGCATCTACGCCCTCTAGCAGCTTCAGTTGCGATGGGCGAAAGCATTGCTCGCAAATGAAGTCCTGTGCGGAAGCCAATTATTTTCTCGCGAACTGCCCCGGCGTTAAGATGGATGGTGATAAAGATGGAATACCTTGTGAAGAGCAATGGTGCACTCGCTAGAACTATAAAACAGGAGATTTTTAATGCCCGTGATCACAACGATTGAAGACCTGCGTGTCTTGGCCAAAAAACGCGTGCCCAAGATGTTTTACGACTACGCCGACTCCGGCTCGTGGACCGAGAGCACCTACCGCGCCAATTCGGACGACTTCCAGACCATCAAACTGCGCCAGCGCGTTGCGGTGAACATGGAAAACCGCAGCACAGCGACCAAGATGGTTGGCGTGGATACCAAAATGCCAGTCGCCATTGCACCTGTCGGCTTGACCGGCATGCAAAGCGCAGATGGTGAAATCAAAGCGGCCAAAGCGGCGGAGAAGTTCGGCATCCCCTTCATTTTGTCGACCATGAGCATCTGCTCGATTGAAGACATCGCCGCCAACACCACTGCCCCCTTCATGTTTCAGCTCTACATGATGCGCGACCGCGACGCCATGTCGCGCATGATAGACCGCTGCAAAGCCGCCAAATGCAGCGCCTTGGTGCTGACGCTGGATCTGCAGGTCATCGGCCAGCGCCACAAAGACCTGAAAAACGGCCTCACCGCGCCGCCGCGCCCGACGCTTGCCAACATCATTAACCTCTCCACCAAGCTAGGCTGGTGTTTCGGCATGCTGGGCACCAAGCGCCACACCTTTGGCAACCTGGTCGGCCACGTCAAAGGCGTGAGCGACATGAACTCCCTCGCCGCCTGGACGAATGAGCAGTTTGACCCGCGCCTGTCGTGGGAAGACGTCAAATGGGTCAAAGCCCATTGGGGCGGCAAGCTGATTTTGAAGGGCATCCAAGACGTCGAAGACGCCAAACTGGCGGTGCTGAGCGGTGCAGACGCGATTGTGGTCAGCAACCACGGCGGACGCCAGCTGGACGGGGCTGAATCCAGCATCAAGGCGCTGCCGCCGATTGTGGCGGCGGTCGGCGACCAGATCGAGGTCTGGATGGACGGCGGCATCCGCTCCGGGCAAGACGTGCTGAAAGCCTGGGCGCTGGGCGCGAAAGGCGTGCTCATAGGCCGCGCCATGGTGTACGGGCTGGGGGCGATGGGCGAGGCGGGCGTGACCAAAGCGCTGCAGATCATCCATAAAGAGCTGGACATCACGATGGCGTTTTGTGGGCATACGAATATCCAGAATGTGGATACGGGGATTTTGCTGCCTGGGACGTTTTAAAATGTTATTTTAGGCATGCTTTTAAGCCTATAGCCAGCGTATTTATTGCCTAAGGTGCTATTTTATTTATAGCATTTTATAGCATTTTATAGCATTTTGTAGCTGCGCAAGCTGGCTTGTTTCTCCCACTCTCATCCCCCGCCTTCTCTCGCCCCGCCGGGCGAAAGAAGGAGCCTTCATTTGATGGTAGGCGGTCAAGTGAAGCTTCTACGAGCAGAGGTAAGGAAATGAGGTCAGTTGCAATTTGGGTTGGCTATGGCGGGAGAATTTTTGTTAGCATGCCTACATATACTGCTGATTAAATCATATTATTGCAGGTAGTTTTTTTGATTAACTTCTTTGCTGGGTTTTACATATGCCTCACATGCCTGCTTCTTCCGCGCTACAACGGTTTCGCGTGATTGACCTGACCCAAGTTCGGGCCGGCCCTACGGCTTGTCGGCAATTGGCCGACTGGGGTGCTGATGTGGTGCAGGTGCAAATGCCTGAGCACATGCGGGGCGACGATACGCTGGGCGGGCAGGAGGGGTCTGACTACCAGTACACGCACCGCAACAAACGCTCCATCACCTTGAATCTGAAAGAGCCCGAGGGCATTGCCGTGCTCAAACGCCTGATTGCCGGGGCTGACGTGGTGGTGGAAAACTTTAGACCCGACGTGAAGTTTCGCCTGGGGATTGACTACGATAGCCTCAAAGCCGACAACCCCGGTTTGGTCTATGCCAGCATCTCCGGTTTTGGCCAGTCCGGCCCGCTGGCCGAGCGGCCTGGCTTCGACCAGATCGCCCAGGGTATGGGCGGGCTGATGTCGGTGACGGGTATGGTCGAGCAGGGGCCGATGCGGGTGGGCATTCCGATTGCCGATTTGTGTGCCGGTATTTTTGCCGCGCAGGGTATTTTGGTGGCGCTGCTGGAGCGCGAAAAATCGGGCCAGGGGCAGTACTTGCACACCTCGCTGCTCGAATCCATGGTCTACATGATGGACTTTCAAACTTCGCGCTGGTTGATCGACGGCGAGGTGGCGACGCAGGCTGGCAACTTTCACCCCACCAGCATCCCCACCGGCGTGTACAAAGCGCGCGATGGGTATATGAACATCGCGGTGTTTGGCTCCAAAATTTGGGAGCGATTTTGCGATATTTTGGACTCGCCGCAATGGGTCACCGACGAGCGCTACATGGCCAAGGCCGGGCGCTCTGTCCACCGCGATGCACTGAACACCGAGATCAACGCCAAACTAGCTTTGCAAGACCGCGCCTACTGGATCGAGCGCCTGAACGCAGGCGGTGTGGCCTGCGGCCTGATCAACAACGTCAAGGAAGTGTTTGAAGAGCCGCAGATCCAGCAACTGGGGATGGTGAAAGAGGTCGTGTCCAAACAGTTGGGTGCGCAGCGGCTGGTGGGCCAGCCCATGCAGCTGGAGCGCACACCGAGCAGCATCGCCCGCGCCGCGCCGCGCCGCGGCGAACATACCGAAGAAATTTTGACCGAACTGGGCTTGGCGGCGGATGACCTGGCCCGCATGAAATCGACTGGAGTGTATTGATGACTGAACTTGTTTACTTATCCCCCACCGAGCGTGTGCAAACCTGGCTGGACGAGACCACCCTGCACATTCGTTTCAACAACCCGGCGCGCCACAACGCTTTATCGGTAGACATGTGGGAGGCCGTGCCGGCACTGTTAACAATGGCAGAAACGGACGACCGCGTGCGATTAGTGGTCTTCTCCGGCGCTGGTGACAAAGCCTTTGTCTCGGGGGCCGATATTTCGCAGTTTGAAGACATGCGCGCCGCCCAAGAGGCCGTCACGCGCTACGAGCACATGGCCGAAAACGCGTTGATGAGCATCCTCAACTTCAGCAAGTCCACACTGGCCTGCATACGCGGCTATTGCATTGGCGGCGGTGTCAATGTGGCGATCAGCTGTGACCTGCGCATTGCTTCCAGCGACTCGGTGTTCTCCATCCCCGCTGCACGTTTGGGGCTGGGTTACCGCTATTCAGCGATGAAGAACTTGGTCGATTTGATTGGCCCCGGCGCAGCGAAAGATTTGTTTTTTACTGCCCGAAAAATTGACGCGCAAGAGGCGAAAGACTTGGGGCTGATCTCTCGCGTCTGCGCGCCTGAAGCGCTGCCAGCCTTGCTGGCCGAGTACACATCTGCCTTGGCGGCCAATGCGCCTATCACGATTCGCGCAGCCAAGGCCATCACGGCAGAAATCCTCAAACCGTCGACCGAGTTGGACAAAGAGCTGTGTCAAACGCTGATACGCGGTTGCTTTGACAGCGCGGATTACGCCGAAGGCCGCAAGGCGTTCATGGAAAAACGCAAGCCGGTTTTTATCGGTAAATAAACAAAACCCACAAAATTAACTAAAACTATGACAACAAACACCATGCAATCTTATTGGATGCAAATGGACGGAGAGCAAGCCACCTTAGGCCTGCGCGACGTGCCGCGACCTGTTGCGGGTGACAACCAAGTCCTGGTGCGCCTGCACGCCGCCAGCTTGAACCGCGGTGAGTTCATCGCGGGGCACGGACTGCACGGCAAATCTGGCGCAGCCAAGGCCATCGGGATGGAAGGCGCAGGCGAAGTGGTGGCTATAGGCAACGGTGTCAGCCGTTTGAAGGTAGGTGACCACGTGATGGGTCGCTGTCCAGCTGCATTTTCTGAATATGCGGTGATGGATGTGCGCGAAGCCATGCCCATACCAACGAGCTTGACCTGGGAAGAAGCTGCTTGCATACCGCTGACTTTTCTAGTGGTGTACGACATGCTGGTGTTGCAAGGACACTTGGTCGCCAACGAATGGCTGCTGATCAACGGGGTCTCATCGGGCGTGGGCGCTACCGCTTTGCAAATGGCCAAGGCTCTGGGGGCCAAGGTGATTGGGACATCGGGCTCTGCCGACAAGCTCGCACGCATCCAACCGCTGGGGCTGGATGTCGGCCTGCACACACGCGGGGCTGATTTTTACGATGCCGTGATGCAGGCCACCGATAACAAAGGCGTTAACCTGGTGGTGAACACGGTGGGAGGCTCTGTTTTTGCCGAAGACGTACGCTGCATGCAGTTTGAAGGACGTCACGCGACCGTGGGTTATGTGGATGGCGATCTCAAAGCCGAGATCGACCTGGAGGCGCTGCACGCCAAGCGCCTCACGTTTTTTGGCGTGTCCAACAAGCAGCGCAACCCCGACCAGCGGGCGCAATCGCTGCCCGCATTTACCGCCGATATCTTGCCGCTTATTGAGGCGGGACGGATCAAACCGCTGGTCGATAAAATCTTCCCGTTCACGCAGCTGGTCCAAGCCAAGGCGCATATGGAGATGAATCAGCATGTGGGCAAGATTGTGCTATCTATCCGTTCTTGACGCAGCAGATTTTCAAACGAGATTTTCAAACCATACTTTCAATCTAAGGACCATTCAAATGAAGTTAAAAAAAGCTGTTTTTTTACCGATATTTCTGGGTTTGCTTAGCTTCAATGCTGTCGCACAAAACGCTGCGTATCCTGCAAAACCCATCAAGTTGCTGGTTGGGTTTGCACCCGGTGGCGCGGCAGATTATGTGGCTCGCGTCATGTCGGATGCATTGGGCAAGGCCTTGGGCCAAGCCATCGTGGTCGAAAACCGCGCGGGTGGCGGCTCCAGCATCGCGGCCGATGCCGTGGCCAAATCAACCCCCGATGGCTACACCATCCTCATCGCCAGCCCCAGCAGCATGTCGGTCAACCCCGCGCTCAATCCCAAGTTGGGCTACAATGCCAAAGATTTCGTACCCATTACCAAAGTCACCGCCTCGCCGTTGGTGATAGCGGTGAATCCGACCCTAGGCATCAACAACATTCAAGAGTTGATAGCCAAAGCCAAAAAAGACCCCAATGCCTTGAATTACGCCACTTCGGGCAACGGCTCTGCGCCACATTTGGGTGCAGCCTTGTTTGTGCAGATCACGGGCGCGCAGATGACGCACATTCCTTTTCGCGGCGGTGGTCCGGCTATTCAATCGGTGATTGCGGGCGACACCCAGCTCACTTTTGGCACGCCGCCATCTGTGCTGCCCATGGTACAAGCCGGTCGTCTGAAGGGTTTGGGTGTCAGCACCAAAGAGCGTTCGGCGCTGGTGCCAGGCCTACCTGGCATGGCCGAAGCCGGTTTGCCAGAGTACGGCATTGAGTTTTGGTATGGGTTGTTTGTACCCGCAGGCACACCGCCCGCGATTACTAAAAAAATATTTGACGCCGTGACCACAGCCATGCAGCAACCCTCAGTCAAAGCTTCGTTGGCGCGCGAAGGTACAGAGGTTGCATTGTCCCAATCCCCTGAGCAATTCAATGCTTTCTTGACAGAAGACGCCAAATTTTGGACCAAACTCGTGAAATCAGCGGGCGTGAAGATTGATTGATTTTTTGCAGTTGGAATGTCTGGTACGACCTAAAAGTCTGTTATTGGTGTTTTTTAAGGGTGTTTTTGACCTCTAGATGGCGTATTTATTGCCTAAGACGCTATTAAATATATAGCGAATTTTGACTGATAATGCATTGCTCATGAACCCCAAAATCAGACGAATCGCGCACTTGGATATGGATGCTTTTTACGCATCCGTGGAGTTGCTGCGCTATCCGCAGCTCAAAGGATTACCCGTTGTCATCGGTGGGGGGCGGCGCATGGTGGATGAGGCGATTGAGCAGTTGGCAGAGGGGCAAGGGCTAAATGGGAGGGCGGATATTCCGGTGGAGGCCTTTGCGCGGCTGAAGGATTATGCGGGGCGGGGGGTGATTACGACGGCTACTTATGCGGCGCGGCAGTTTGGGGTGGGGTCGGCCATGGGGCTGATGAAAGCTGCCAAGCTGTGCCCGCAGGCCATTTTGCTGCCGGTGGATTTTGAGCAGTACCGCCATTACTCGCGGGTGTTCAAGGAGACGATTCTCGAATTCACGCCGCTGATGGAAAACCGAGGGGTGGACGAGGTGTACATCGACTTCACCGATGTACCCGGCGGGCAGCGGCAGAGTGGCAAAGCGTTGGCCAAATTGATTCAGCAGACGATTTTTGAGCGCACGGGGCTGACTTGTTCCGTGGGGGTGGCGCCCAACAAGCTGCTGGCCAAAATGGCTAGTGAGTTCAACAAACCCAACGGTATCTCGATCATTTTAGAAGAAGACCTGCAAACCATGATTTGGCCACTGACCTGCCGCAAAATCAACGGTGTCGGCCCGAAGATGGACGAAAAACTCATCAACAACGGCATCACCTCCATTGGTAAGCTGGCGGCGAAGGACGAAGCGTGGTTGGTCGCCAACTTTGGCAAAAGCACGGGGGCGTGGCTGCATAGAGCCAGTTGGGGGCGAGACGACAGCCAGATTTCACTGAGCAACGAGCCGGTGTCTATCAGCCGTGAAACCACTTTTGACCGTGATTTGCACGCTGTGCGCGACAAGGCCGAGCTGGGCGCGATTTTTACCGAGCTGTGCGACAAGCTGGCGGGCGACCTGCAGCACAAAGGCTATTTGGGTAAAACCATTGGCATCAAGCTGCGCTACGACGACTTCAAAAGCGCCACACGCGATCAAACGCTGGATGTTTACACAGCTGACCCGAAAACCATACGCCAAGCGGCGGGACTGTGCTTGAAGCGCATTCCGCTAGATAAACGATTGCGTTTGCTGGGGGTGCGGGCGGGCGGTTTGGTGACATCGGACGGGGAACTGGAGCGAGCCGTGGGCAATTCACAGCAGAATTTTGAGGATAAAGAGCAAGATTTAGTCATGCAGATTTTAGAAAAAGACTATTTAAAGGGTGATTCGATAAAGTTTTTGTAAAAAGTTGAATCCAATGGTAAAGTAATTGCGTAAGAAGAATACACATTTTTTTTTAACCTACCTAGGACAGTCAACATGAAACATTCAAGCGCATCATCAACCGCCTTGCTGAGCACAAAAACAGCGATAAAGGTAACGGCTCTAGCTGCGGGGCTGCTTTTGGGCGTAACTGCCCAAGCGGACACCGGCAAATTGCTACTCACAGGCGGTGTCAGCAGCATTGACGGTGCGGCGGGTGGCGGCTTGACGCCTTGGGCCGTTATTGGCAGCAACGCCGAAGATGGTGAAATCGGTTTCAGCGCCAACGTGACCGCTGCAAAAACGCAAGACTATGGTTTGAAGACTTACGGCGTGGCAGTCGGTATTCAAAACCGCGTGGAGTTGTCACTGGCACGGCAAGATTTTGATGCGTCACCGGCGATTGCACTTAACGGCATTGCGCCTTTCGGCGTGACACCGGGGCAGCACATCAACATGGACATCATTGGCGCAAAAGTGCGCATTGCGGGTGACGCTGTGCTGGACAGCGACTCGTTGATGCCGCAAATCGCAGTGGGTGTGCAATACAAATCGGTGAAACCGGGTTCGATCGGCTCGGTTTTGGACTTTTTGGGCACAAAAACGACGGGTACAGACGTGTACGTGACTGCAACTAAGTTGTTTTTGGCGCAAAGTGTGTTGGTCAACGCCACCTTGCGCTCTACCAATGCGAATCAAAACGGTTTGCTCGGCTTCGGCTCGGGCGCTCCGGGTAAAAACAGCCGCTCCATCGTGCCAGAGTTTTCTATCGCTTATTTGCTGAGTAAAAACGTTGCCATTGGCGCGGAATACCGTGGCAAACCGAACAATCTAGAAGCGTTGGGCCGCGCTGCGGGCTTGGGTGGCGGGTTGAAAGAAGAAGCATGGAAAGACATTTTTGTTGCGTGGGCACCTAGCAAAAACGTGTCGTTGACACTGGCCTATGTGGATTTGGGTCGCATTATTCCGGGCATCACACCGAAAAGACAAACGGGTGTGTATTTGTCAGGGCAGATTGCGTTCTAAAAATTCATCTTCCATATTCCATCTTTTACCTCATTGAGAAACATCATGAAAAAAACTATCCTCATCGCTTCTATGGCGCTAGCTTCTGTTTTGACTGGCTTGGCGACCACAGCATCAGCACAAACAATGAATGCAAACCCAGCTTTGTACCAAGCCTTCGGTGAAAAAGCCGGCTTGGTCAAGCTGATGGACGATTTTGTGCCGCGTTTGCAAGCGGATCCGCGTTTGGCTGGGGCTTTCAAAAATGCCAATGTGGCTAACCTCAAAGCCAAACTAGTCGATCAAATTTGCGTCGTTTCAGGCGGGCCGTGCGAGTACAAAGGTGCTGACATGAAATCTGCGCACAGCAATATGGACATCACCAAGACCGACTTCAACGCCTTGGTCGAGGTGCTGCAAAAGTCCATGGATGCACAAGGCATTTCCTTCAGCAACCAAAACCAATTGCTGGCCAAGTTAGCACCGATGCACAGAGATGTGATCACGGTGAAATAAAGGGTAAATTGATGTCAAAGCTTGTAAAAGCGGCTTGACGTAAACTTACTAT
>JAYWCQ010000070.1:0-5480 GCA_043780435.1 Polaromonas sp. | reverse complement strand
CTTGGCTGAACTGGCCAAAGTTGGTTTTGACCCGGTGTTTGGTGCGCGACCTTTGAAGCGGGCGATACAGCAACGCATTGAAAACCCGTTGTCCAAGCTTATTTTGGAAGGCAAGTTTTTGCCTAAAAGCAGTATTGCGGTGAGCGTAGACCCTATACACGCGCCAGGACAATTTGTATTCAAGTAAACGGAAGCGTAATCTAAGCTTATCTAGGCGACAGCATAGCCTAGGCAGGCTTGTTATCATCAAGGCATGAGTACTGACACATTTTCTGCCTCGATAGATAGCAAGCCGGTTCCCCTGACGCAAGATGCCAAAATCATCGGCTTGGTGAGCATGGCGCATGCCATCTCGCACTTCTCGCACATGCTGCTGGTGCCTTTGTTTCCGGTGTTTCAACAAGAGTTTGTCCTGAGTTTCTCGCAGATGGGATTCTTGGTCACCGTCTTTTTTGTCGTGTCCGGGGTTGGGCAAGCCCTGTCGGGGTTTTGGGTAGATCGCGTGGGCGCACGACCTGTGCTGTTTTCTGCCATTGGCGTGTTTATGTTGGCGGCGCTTGTGGCTGCGTCTGCCCAAAGTTACGCTTGGTTGATAGCAGCTGCCGCTTTGGCAGGTTTGGGTAATTCGCCGTTTCATCCTTGCGATTTCACGATATTGAATCAGCGCGTGTCACAACCTCGCTTGGGGCATGCGTTCAGCACCCATGGTATTTCAGGGAGCCTGGGTTGGGCGCTTGCACCATTGTTTTACGCGGGTTTGACGTCGTGGGTGGGCTGGCGTAATGCCTATTTAGCCGCAGCCATGCTGTATGCCGTGGTACTGATGATTTTGTGGTTGAACCGGGAATGTTTTTTGACAGAAGTGGTTCGCCAGAACCCAAAAACCGTAGAGCTTCACGCTGAAAAAGAAAGCGATTTTGCGTTTCTACAGCTCCCCGTCGTGTGGTGGTGCTTCGGGTTTTTCATGCTGTCCACGGTGACATTGGCGATGGTACAAAGCTTCTCAGTGCCTATCCTCAAAGCCCTGCATGGCGTCAGCTTTGAAATGGCGACGCTGACCTTGACCGCTTATTTGTTGTGCGGCGCATTGGGTATTTTGGTCGGTGGCTTTATTGCCTCCAGCCAAGCCAAGCGTGGCATCAGTAGCGACAAAGCCATCATGATTTGCTATGCGGTCGGTTCATTTTTACTGGTGCTTTGCGCAACTGGAATTCTAGGTGCAGTCGGCACCATGGTTGCCTTGGCTGCTACAGGTTTTGTCGTAGGTATTGGCAACCCCAGCCGTGACATGATGGTTAAAAACGCAACCCCCAAGGGCGCATCGGGCCGCATGTATGGCACGGTTTACTCGGGTTTTGATGTGGGTTTTGCAGTGGCACCTTTGATTTTTGGCGCATTGATGGACAGGCAACTTTACAGCGCTTGTCTGTACGTCGTGGCTTTCGTGCTGTTGGTCAGCATTGGTTTTGCCAGAAGCGTAGAGCATCAAAAAATGCCGCAAACAAAACAAGCATAAAAATCAAAAACTTATTAGTAAACAGAATAGCATGACAACACAATTAGCCGGTCACTTGTTGGTCGAATGCCTCGTTGCCCAAGGTGTGACACACGCTTTTGGCGTTCCCGGTGAGAGTTTT
This sequence comes from Polaromonas sp., assembly GCA_043780435.1. GTDB lineage: Bacteria > Pseudomonadota > Gammaproteobacteria > Burkholderiales > Burkholderiaceae_C > Aalborgiella. The sequence goes on along the minus strand of JAYWCQ010000070.1, from coordinate 3,843 downwards.
TTAGCAGTCTTAGACGGCTTTCATGCCTACAAAGATGACATCGAATTCGTCATCAACCGGCAAGAGGGCGGTGCCGCGTTCATGGCCGAGGCCGCTGGTAAGCTCACAAATCGACCGGGCGTTTGCTTCGTTACACGTGGGCCGGGTGCGACAAATGCGTCGATTGGCGTGCACACCGCTTTTCAAGATTCCACGCCCATGGTGCTTTTTGTCGGTGACGTGGCCAGCGACACCCGCGACCGCGAAGCCTTTCAAGAAGTTAACTATCTGAGTTTTTTCGGCCCTTCCACGGGTGGCATGGCCAAACGGGTCGAGCGTATTGACGACGCCAAACGCATCCCCGAATACGTCGCCCGCGCCTTTGCCACCGCCATGAATGGCCGTCCTGGTCCTGTCGTCATCGTCTTGCCTGAAGATATGCTGACGCAGATGGTAGACGTTGTACCATTGCCTAAAGTCATGCCGGTAGAGGCATGGATTGCACCTGAGTCGGCGAATTTATTGCGTGAACTGCTATTAAAATCAGAGCGGCCTTTGGTTATCGCAGGTGGCAGCGGTTGGACAGTGCAGTCCGCGCAAGCTCTGCAACGATTTGCCGAAAACTGGTCGCTGCCGGTCGGTAATGCCTTTCGCTTTCAAGACACGTTTGACAATTTTCACCCGTTGTATGCGGGCGATGTGGGCATCGGCATCAACCCCAAACTGGCGGCGCGCATCAAGCAAAGTGATCTGATCATCGCCATCGGCCCACGTTTGGGCGAGATGACCACCGGTGGCTACACCCTGTTGCAAGCGCCCAAATCTGCGCAAAAGCTGGTGCACATCCACGCCAGCGCGGAAGAGCTTGGCCGCGTTTACCAAGCAGATTTAGCCATTCATGCCAGCATGCGTGCCGCTACACACTCGCTGGAGGCGTTGTCTGCGCCGCCAGCTTTGCCGTGGCAGGCTTGGGTGAAAGAGGCAAATAACGATTATTTGGCAAATATTGATCCTGCCAATGGTGGCCTCAAACTCCCAGGCACTATCGATATGCCAGCTATCATCGCCACTCTCCAAAAGCATCTCCCTGCAGATGCGGTGCTGACCAATGGCGCTGGCAACTTTGCCAGCTGGTTGCACCGTTTTTATCAATACCACGGCTTGGCTAAAGGCTTCAAAACCCAGCTCGCCCCTACCAATGGCGCGATGGGCTACGGCGTGCCAGCAGGCATTGCAGCGAATATCTTGACCAAAAACGCAGCCACAGGTCCACGCGTCGCCTTCACCATCGCGGGCGATGGCGATTTCATGATGAATGGCCAAGAACTGGCCACCGCAGCGCAAGTTGGCGCAAAAAGCATTGTTTTACTGCTCAACAACGGCATGTTTGGCACGATACGCATGCACCAAGAGCGTGAGTACCCACGCAATGTCAGCGGCACTAAGCTTGCCAACCCCGACTTTGCTGGCCTCGCACGCGCTTATGGCTACGCGGGTGTGCGCATCACCCATACGCACGAGTTTGAAGCCGAGTTGTTGGCTGCACTAGTGCGTCCACAAGGCACTTTGATCGAGGTTACTTTGGATCCCGAAGTGATATCTACCCGTGGCAGTTTGGCTCAAATCACACAAAATGCTTTGGCAAGTGTTGCAAAGTCTGCTTAATATAAATTCGGTTTCATATGCTTAAAAAATTCTTTACGGGCCTGGGCTTGGCTTTGCTTGCGTTGCTTGTTTTATTGGCTTTGGCAATTCAGCTCACCGGGCATGGTTATTTTTGGAAAGCTCTGTCAGCCACCTATTTGCAAGGGCATTCAACCGCGCATATTGACGATGCAGGTAATTTTGTGCAACGCAAAATCGCCACCTCACAGCCGCTGGCGTGGGGAAAAGATGCTGGCTTTAACAAAGAACCTTTGAATAGTGCAACTTTGAGTTATCTGCAGCAATACAAATCTGCGGCATTCCTAGTCGCTAAAAACGGCAAATTGCTGCATGAAACGTATTTTTCGCCGTACACCGAAAGCAGCCGTACCAATTCATTCTCAATCGCCAAAACCATCACGACGATGCAGGTGGGCTTGGCGGTGCAGCAAGGGCTGATTCCAAGTTTTGACACGCCGATTACCCAGTTTTTACCCGAATTCGCTGGCAACGCCAGAGCTTCAAAAGCCACGATTTCGCAAGTCTCAGCCATGAAAGCCGGCCACGACTGGACCGAAAACTACAAGCTGCCGTTCAATGTGACGACCGATCTTTACTACGGCAAAGATGCTGAAAATCTGGTGTTGAAGCAAGACTTTGAGCGTGAGCCAGGCACAGAATACGAATACAGCAGCGGCTCGACCCAGTTGTTGGGTGTGATTTTGAAGCGGGCGATTCAGAAAAAGAACCCGCAATCCAACATCAGTGAACACTTGTCGCAATCACTGTGGCAACCGTTGGGCATGGAGAAAGACGCTATTTACACGCTGGACAGAGCCGGTGAAGATGGTGGCATGGAGCGCACTTATTGCTGCATTTTTGCGACCGCCAGAGACTTCGCTAAATTGGGGCAACTGCTACTACAAGACGGTCAGTGGGGCGACAAACAGCTGCTGGACAAAGCCTTTGTAGATCGCATGCAGAAGCCCGATTTGCAACCCTACTATGGCCATTCGCTGTGGATGGACTGGACGTACAAACACCCGTTTTACTCCTTGCAAGGGCACCAAGGGCAGTATGTGATTGTGGTTCCCTCGTTGCAACTGGTCGTCGTGCGCGTGGGCCAATATCGCAACAAAGCCGTGTTGGGGCCCAATGGTCGGATACCGCTTGAGGTTTACAGCTTTGTCGATGAAGCGGTTCGTATGGCACAGGCGACAACGCCATCTAAGTAAAAGTATGAACGAGATTGCCGAAAAAAACATTGCTGAACTGCTGACACAGGTGTTCCATCACACAAACCAACACAAGGCCGTGGTGGTGTTTGATACGAACTGCGAACTCGCCAGCATCCTGACAGACGCCTACAGGCACTGCCTGCCCGATGCGCAATTCATCGACTTTGCGGCCTTCACACCCGAAGCCGTACTGGGCATATTTGCGGCTTTGGCGGCGTCAGACCTGGTTGTCTTGGTTCAATCGACCAATTTCAGGCTAGAGGCCTTTCGTATCCGTGTGGAGCTGTTCAAACGCGGGCTCAAAGTGATCGAGCATTTGCATTTGGTGCGCATGCAAGGGGTTGAGCTAGGGTATTACATCGATGCGTTGGCTTACGATGCTGCGTATTTTCGCGGTGTGGGTCATAGCCTAAAAACCGCCATAGACAATGCTAAAAGCGGCTGGCTGGACAGTGGTGGCGCACAGTTTCCAGATGCTAAGCTGGTCTTTGGCTCGTCGTTTGAATCAGCCAAACTCAATGTGGGCGACTACAGCGACATGCCCAACGTAGGCGGGCAGTTCCCGATTGGTGAGGTGTTTACCGAGGCAAAAGATCTTGAGGCTGTGCAGGGGCGCGTACGCATCCATGCCTTTGGCGACACCGCTTACAAAGTCAACCGCCCCGCCAAGCCCATCACCTTGATTGTTGAGAAAGGCCAAGTCGTCGCCACCGAAGACAGCACGCCCGAATTTGACACCGTGCTGACCAACATCCGCGCTGAGGAGCAGGTCGTATGGTTGCGCGAAATCGGCATGGGCCTCAACCGCGCGTTCACCCAAACCCGTACCGTCAGCGACATTGGCAGCTACGAACGCATGTGCGGCATGCACCTATCCTTGGGCGCGAAACACGGCATCTACGGTAAACCCAACTTCAAACGCGGTGACGGCACCTACCACATCGATGTTTTTGCCGTGACCGAGCAAGTCGCGTTGGATGAG
>JAYWCQ010000069.1:0-4568 GCA_043780435.1 Polaromonas sp. | reverse complement strand
CCAATCGCTCACCGCGACATCTTGGCCCACACAAGCGGCTAGTTCTGCCAAAGTTTGAAATGTTTTCATGGATAAACCACTCGCAGTTAAGAATAAATATTGTTGAGCCCAGACCATCTATCCATATACTTATGGCTAAAGATGCACTAAAAACGAAACACCCGATATGGAACACGCCCCGTCTTGGCTCATCAACAGTTTAATCTACCTGGGTGCAGCGGTTATTGCTGTGCCTGTCTCCAAAGCGCTAGGTCTGGGTAGCATCATTGGCTATTTAGCCGCCGGCATGGCGATCGGGCCTTGGGGCTTGGGCTTGGTCACCAATGTGCAAGATATCTTGCATTTTGCAGAGTTTGGCGTGGTTTTGATGCTGTTTTTGGTGGGTTTGGAACTTGAGCCTAAACGCCTGTGGAGCTTGCGACGGCCTATTTTTGGTTGGGGCAGTGCCCAAGTCATAGCTTGCGCTGCCGTTTTATTTATCGCGTTGTGGGGTGCAAGTTTGTTTGTTCCCACTGTATCTAGCGCCCTAGGTGGATGGAAGACGGCTTTGGTCGCTGCGTTAGGCCTGGCTTTGTCATCCACGGCGATTGCGCTGCAAGTGATGGGAGAGCGCAATTTGCTGCCTACCAGCAGTGGACAAGCCGGATTTTCGATTTTGTTGTTCCAAGATGTCGCCGCCATACCAATTTTGGCATTGATTCCTCTATTAGGCATCAGTCAAGAGGTAAATGAGGCATCATCCGGCGTATATATTGCCTATTCAGCTATTAAAATAATAGCAATTATTGCTGGTATTGTGGTTGGTGGCAGGCTTTTATTACGCCCCATCTTCCGCTGGATTGCACGCAGCAAAACACCTGAGATCTTCACCGCTGCCTCCTTGCTTTTAGTCGTTGGCATCGCGGTCTTGATGTTGTATGTGGGCTTGAGCATGGCCTTGGGCGCTTTTTTAGCGGGTGTGCTGCTGGCTGAAAGCGAATATCGCCGGGAGTTAGAAACGGATATAGAGCCGTTCAAGGGGCTGCTGCTAGGGTTGTTTTTCATCGCCGTGGGCATGAGCATCGATTTCTCTGTACTTATCAACTCTCCTTGGCTCATAGCCAGCGTATTGATTGCTTTTATTGCTATTAAATTTGCAGTGATTTACGGCATCACTCGTCTTATGGACGTGCCATTTCAAGAACGGCCTGTGCTCACTTTACTGCTTGCGCAAGGTGGTGAATTCGCCTTTGTGGTGTTTCAAGCTGCTGCGGGAGCCAAGGTATTTGCGCCTGAAACAGCTTCTTTGTTGATTGGTGTCGTTGCACTGTCTATGCTGATCAGTCCGCTGATCTTGATTGCTATCGACAAACTTTGGCAGCCCCGATTCGCCGATTGTGGCGTTACCTTACCTGATGAGATTTCAGAGCAGCAAGCAGCACCCATCATCATTGCGGGGTTTGGCCGTTATGGGCAAATTGTGGGCCGCTTGCTGTTAGCGCAAGACATTCCCACCACTGTGCTAGACCATGATGCAGAGATGATTGAAACCGCCAGAAGCTTTGGCTACCGCGTTTTCTACGGCAATGCCACACGGCTTGACTTGCTACGCAAAGCAGGCGCGGCTACAGCGCAGATTTTGGTCGTTGCCGTCGATGATGTGGAACAATCTTTAGCCATCGTCGACCTGGCAAAAGAGCACTTCCCGCTGCTGCAACTGGTCGTTCGCGCACGTGATGCAACGCACTGGAACAAGCTGCGAGATCGCGATGTGACCTTGATTCAGCGGGAATTGTTTGAAAGCAGCCTGCAAAGTGCAGGCACAGTTTTAGAGCTCCTGGGCTACGCTGCGCCAGATGCGAATCGTATTGTGCAACTCTTCAGGACGCACAACTTTGAGCTTTTAGAGCAAATGCACCCGCATTACCAAGACCGTGCCAAAGTCATCAGCACAGTAAAGCAAGGTCGCGCACAGCTTGCTGAGCAAATGGCGAAAGAGCGAGAAATGGCGGCCAAAAGGGTTTTGTGATTTTCACGCGTTACCGTAAATTACTTAAAACCATCCCAGACCAGCTTGCAACCCGTTAAAAACATACCCGTGTAGAGCAGTTTATAAAACAGATCTGGATTGATGCGTTTGGCGATACGCACACCAAGCCAAACACCCATAGGCGCTAAAGGCAACAAAACCAAGGACGTGGCAAAGTTACGCATATCAAGCAAGCCTAACCATGCATATGGAATCCACTTCGATAAATTAATGAAGAAGAACAGGTACGACACCGTTGCAGCAAACACCAATGGCTTAAGCTTCAAAGGAATCAGATAAGCGTTAAGGGGTGGCCCACCTGCATGCGCTATGAAACTTGTGAAGCCGGCAGCTGCGGTCAGGATAGCGCCCAACCATCGCGGCGGGGGTGCGCTGTCAGGCCTGGGTGGAAACAACAACCTTTGCGCTAGAAACAGCAAGGTAAAAACACCAACAATACCCGCAACCGTTTGTGGGTTCAATACCTTAAATAACAAAGTGCCGACCAATGTCCCCAGCAAGGCGAAAGGCAATAAAAATTTCAACAATTTTTTATCGAAATGTTTGCGAAATGCAGAGATTCCGAGCAAATCCATCAGCAGTAAAACTGGCATCAATATGGCCGCAGCTTGTGGCACGGTAATTACCACCGCCATCATGGGCACTGCCAGCGAGCCAAAGCCGGCACCAAAGCCGCTTTTACTGATGCCAAGCAGCAGAACGGCAGGGATGGCAACTGCGTAAAAAAATGGGTCAGTTATTAACGGAAATATCATGCGATTGTTTATTCGTTTAATTATTCGTATTGATTAGTCATTTAAAATTGACGAATGTTGTATCAACCCACACAAGCTGAAGTCAGGCGTTTTTTTTGCTCTGTTTATGCCAAAGCCAACGATAATATTGCTTTAGAAGCTATAGAAACCATAGCAAGTTTGTGGATTGATGAGCACCCAGAATATCATGCAGATTTAAAAGATATAGATGCTGCACTGCTGAGTCTAAACCAAGTCATCTCCACCGACGATGGCAAAACCAACCCGTTTTTGCATTTATCCATGCATTTAACCATCACAGAGCAATGCTCTATCGACCAGCCGCGCGGCATCAGGCAAGCGGTCGAACTGCTTACCGCCAGACTCGATTCCTTGCACGATGCCCACCACGTGGTGATGGAATGCCTAGGTCAAATGATTTGGGACGCCCAACAAAACAAGCAAGCACCCGACGGGCAAGCTTATGTTGAAGCGGTTCAACGCAGGGCTACCAAAGACTAATTTTTTGAAAATCAAGCGTATCTTTAGAAATAATTGAGCGTTGACAAAGCGCGCAACTCTTCAGGCGTTGTACTGGGCATGCCAAAAAACTCAAGGTAAGCTGGAATTTGCTCATACAGCATGTCGCTGCCAATCTGCACGCGGCAGCCTCGCTCTGCCGCTACGGCCAAAAACGCGGTCATTTCTGTTTTCATCACAACTTCGCCCACAAAAGTACTTGTGGCAATACGAGAGACATCCATTGGCATAGGGTCACCTGCATTCATGCCCATGGGTGTCGCGTTGACCACCAAATCAAACCCTACGGGATCGTTAGAACCTGTTGTCACTTGCAAAGCTGCATAGTGTTGGCGTAAACGCTCAGCCAAACCTTCAGCAGAGGCTGTATTGACATCAAACAAACCCAGATTGGCGACACCTGCAGCTGCCAAAGATGCAGCTATCGCGCAACCCACACCGCCAGCACCGACGACCAATGCTCGTGCCCCTTGCAGCTTCATGCCTTTACGCAGCACACCACGCACAAAGCCTTCACCATCAAACATATCGCCTTGAAGTTGGCCATTGGGACCGAGTCGAACTGCATTGCAAGCGCCAGCAATCGCAGCGGTTGGATATACCTCGTCTAACAAGCCAATCGTTGTCACCTTATGCGGCATCGTGATCAAGGCACCGCGTATATTACTGAGCTTGAACACCAGTTTCAAAAAGGCTGGAAAGTCTTCAGGCTTACAACCCATGGGAACCACACGCGCGTTAACATCTGCCTTGTCAAACCAAGGGTTATAAATCATAGGCGCTTTGAAGCTGTGTGTTGGGTATCCGATGTGCGCTATCAGTTCTGTATGACCGTTAATGACACCTCCAGCCATTATTTACCCGCCTTTGCCGCAGAGACAGCTGCACGCAACGCCAACAAATAGCTATCCACACCAAAGCCGCTGATTTGACCTTTGATAATTTCTACAAATACTGATTTATGGCGAAACTCTTCACGCGCATGTATATTGCTCATATGGGCTTCAACCACGGGGCAAGTCAAAATCGCCAAAGCATCGCGAATGCCATAGCTGTAATGCGTCCACGCCCCCGCGTTGATCATCACGCCAGCGACGCCATCGCGATAAGCTTGATGAATGCGTTCGCACATGTCACCTTCATGGTTGGTTTGAAAGTGCTCAACTTCCACGCCTAATTCTTTTCCCAAAGACGTCAACGATGCGTTAATTTCATCTAAGGTAATCGTGCCATATTGCTTAGGATCACGTTTGCCAAACATATTG
>JAYWCQ010000068.1:0-8180 GCA_043780435.1 Polaromonas sp. | reverse complement strand
GGTGGTTTTTGTTTTGCCTTCACCAATGTACTGCTCAAAAAATTAAACAACACCCCCAGTGAATCACGCATGTTGGCCATGTTTGGTGGCGGTGCGGTATTGGCTATGATTGCTGGTACGGCGGGTATGACGCAAGGCTGGGTGAATGCTCTACCAGCTATTTCCAGCAGCTGGGTATGGCTGGCGTGTGGCTTGTCACTCGCGTTTTTGATAAGCAATGCGGCCTTGCAATATGGTGCATCTAGGCTGCGCTCTAGCACCACCTCGGTGGTGATGCTGTCCGAAGTCGCCTTTGGCAGTCTGAGCGCCATTGCTTTAGGCGCTGCAGTGGTGGACACACGCACGCTGGTGGGTGGTCTTTTAATTATTGTTGCCGCCGCGCTGGCTGCATTTGACAACTGACTAGCTAAGATTTTTAGTGCTTCCGCGGCGGCCACGCAAAACTCATGTCATCGCGCCCGTCGCTCAAATTTGGGTTGTACGCTGGGTCGATATACAACTTATCACCCCAGCGCTTGCGCATGTAGCGCAGCTCTTTTTCGGCACGGCGCTGCTTTTCAGGTGAATTGTCTTGTCCGCGCGTGGCAGATTCGTGGTGAATCAGCTCAGCATACGGTGTCCAAACATTGCGGTAGCCCGCCTCTACCAATTTCAGGCAAAAATCAACATCGTTGAAGCCAACGGCCAGTTCTTGGTCATTCAAGCCACCCACTTGCTCAAACAAGGCTTTTTTAACCACCAAGCACGCACCCGTCACGGCGGAGAAATTCTGCGTCAACACCGCTCTGCCGTTAAACCCAGCCTCACCCTTGGGTAAATGCTTGTGCACGTGCCGCGCCACACCGCCCACCAGCACCATGCCAGCGTGCTGCAGTGTTTGGTTCGGGTACCAAAGCCGCGCACCCACGGCTCCGACACCAGGGCGCAGCGCGTGGCCCACCATTTCCGTCAACCAATCGGTTGATGCCACGTCGCCAACTTCAATATCGTCGTTCACCAAAGCCAAAATCTCACCTTTGGCAAAGCTAACGGCGTAATTGTTCAACGCGGAGTAGTTAAACGCATCGTTGTCGCGAATCACCCGAATTTGCGGATGTGCCATGAGCGTTTTCAAGTAATCCAGTGTTTCGGCTTGGTCAGAGCCGTTGTCCACCACCAAGATTTCATAGTTTGGGTAGCTGGTTTTGCTCAACATGCTGTCCAAGCACTGGCGCAGCAAGGCCACGTTGTTTTTGGTTGGAATGATCAGACTGACCAAAGGCGGCGCTGCAGGCAATACGTGTTGCATTTTTTGAGGCACCACCATTTCAGCACCCCCACTGACTTGACGGACATGCACCAAAACCTGCGGAATATGGTGGATTATCAAAGGCTCTTGACGCGCGAGAGCGCGCGAGATCAGCTCAAAGCTGCTGTCAAAGCCGCTGCTTAAACCAGCTAAGCCACCCAATTCACGCACCAAGCTCGCCTTGAAAAAGCACAAATCCTGCGTGTAGTTGTGTGAAGAACCGCTGCTCAGAAACAAGTCCAAATTCCAATCTGGCTTGAAATCTGGTGCGGCTCGCTCAAAGCTGGGTGCAAAAAGCTTATCACTGTCAGTATATACAATATCGCATTTTTTACCCTCAAATATGACTCTAGCCGGCGTATTTATTGCCTGAATTGCTATTTTATTTATAGCATTTAGCACCACAACCCAATCACCCGTTGCCATGCCAAACGCTGCTGTCAACAAGCCCTGATCGGCTGGCGCAGGCACCAGTTTGATGCGCTGGTCTGCGGCAACCATGACATCCAGTGCTTCGCGCACCGCGGCATCCGTCTGGCCAGGGACGGCGATGCACAGCTCCCATTTCGGGTACATCTGCGCCTGGACCGATGCCACGGCTTCTTTCAACCACTGCAAATTTAGCGGCTCATGCGCACGATCCAGCGCCATCAACAAAGAAAATGCAGGTGCGCCCGGCTGTGCTGCTAGAACCTGTGCTTCTGCCGTCAAACTGGCGATTTCAGCCTTTGTTGGGCTGTCATACCGGCGTAGCCACTCGGTGTAATCGCTGCGGTTAAAATCTTCTTCTGGCGCAGCTTGCCAAGCTTTTTCAATGCTGTAGCCCGCTTGCTCCCAGGGTGGAATCACGTCAATTTCCGCCGGTTTCTGAATGATCGTTTCAGCAAAGGCCTGGCCGCGTCGCCACGCCATCAAGCGCCGCAAAGGCTGGGTCACCCGCCAGCTTGCTGAATTTTGATAGTCAGCACTCACTGACTTGTAGATGTGCTCTGATTGAACCGCCAAAAAGTGATCACGCTCGGCCTGCACATGCGCCACCTCCGCCTTAGCGCGGTTTCGGGCAACTTCCATTTGATGCAGGTCGTGCTCCAGCTGGTCGATGCGGGATTCTTGTTGCTCCAGCCGTGGATCAATGGGCGTGTAGGGCAAGAGATCATTCGGTCGCCAATCGCCACCAGATTGCACTTTGAACCACGCATCAAAGTCGCGCTGCGTTAAGTGAAAGCCTGATGCGCTGAGCGTGTTTTCAATAAATTGCAGCCGCGTGAACCGTCGACCGGTCGCGTGCTTGGCGACATGGGGGGTTGCGTCCAACCAAGCCAACAAGGTCAGGCAAACGGCTTCGCCATCCAAGGGTGCAGCAGTTGCCGTTTGTCTCAAGCACGCCGCAACTTGGGGAATGGTCCAAGCGTCGGTCTTGATCAGTAATTGAAATTGTTCAGACGAATATGTGTTTGTCATCTATTAACCCACTTCCAGAGCTTGCAAAATCGCCGGGCGCTGCGTTTGCCAGGTGAAGCGCTGCTGCACATCTTGCCAGGCTGCAGCGCTCATACGCCTGTGCTGTTCAAGATCAGTGTCTCTGACGGCAATCGCTTGCAGCAATACGGCCTCCCATTGCTCATCTTCAGCAAGGTAGCCATTTTCGCCATGGCGTATTGCTTCGGCATAGGCAAAAGAGGGAGATGCAATGGTTAGGGTGCCCACGATGGCGGCGTCAACAAACTTGAGCTCTGACTTGCAATGGGTAAACTCGTTGAGCTGCAAAGGCACAAGGTTGAAATCCACGTCCGCAATCAGTTCTTGCAGGGTCAGGAAATCTACAAACGGGTGGACGGTAACCCTATCCGCCAAGTGCCCTTTTAAATACCCGCCAAAACGAGCGCCAAACGCCTGCTCGACATCAACATGACCAACCAGCACCAAATCAATGCGTGCATCAGCCGCCATGACCCGTTCCAAAGCGTGCGAGATGCGCGAAAGATCCCCATTGTGGCTTGACGAGCCACTGAAATAACCCAGCTTGATCCGCTCATGCCGGGTCGAACCCGCCGCAAATTGACGTTGGCCTTTCCCTTGGTATTTTTCTTGATACAGTGGCGTAGAGACCACCAGTTGCGCCGCATTCGCAAAATTGGGAATTATTTTTACGGGCCGGTTGATAAATTGTTTGAGTTTATTGGCCAGATACGCATTGGTGGTGATCACCCCATCACACAAACGCAGCGCTTGCGCCATACGACCCACCACGCCATACCAATAATTCAACACATCGTCGGTCGCGCGTTGGCCTGCTGTGCTGATGATCAAATCAATTTTTTGCGTATCAAACACCAAATCATCAATATCAAACCAAACGCGCTTGCCCTGCATTTTGAATTGTTGCGCCAACGCTGCCAAGCCCGGGTCGTAGCGTGCACGGCTAATGACCAAGATATCCGCACTTTTAACGATGTGCGCTGCGTGCTGCAAATCACCCGAGAAAAAGCACGTTGCGCAAGTTTGCACCTCCCCCGCAGTTGTCACCTCATTCAAAACCGCCGCCATATTGGCCGCACGGTATCTGAAGGTGCTGCTGTGCACATTTTCAGCAAAGTAGGCGATGCGATGTGAACCATTCAAGCCATCCGCCAAATTCGCCAAACGTTCGTACAGCGGCTGTACACCAGGCTGCAGTTGTGTTGGGCGCTTCAAACCTTCCACCCTTGGCGGCCAGGCATAGCTAAAGTCATCACCTTGCAAGGTCAAGTTGGGGCTGTAAGCTGGGTCGGTCAGTAGCTCATCCCACCATCGCTGAAACATATACGATACTTCTTTTGATGCACGGTGTTGCTTCTCAGGTGTGTTGTCGTAGCCGCGTGAAGCCGATTCATGGTGATATAACTCGGCAAAAGGCGTCCATACATTGCGATAACCCGCCTCCCGCACACGGATGCAAAAATCGACATCATTGAATGCGACCGTCAAATCCTCTTGATTCAAACCACCCAATTTTTCATAAATTGTCTTTTTAATCAACAAGCATGCTGCTGTTACTGCAGAAAAATTTTGCGTCACGCTAGCTCTACCACGATAACCAAGTTGCTCACGCGTAATTCGCATGTGTGAATGTGCTGCGACGCCCAGCATACCCAGCACCACACCACCGTGCTGCAGGGTGTCATCAGGAAACCATAAACGCGCGCCCACCGCCCCCACACCTGGACGCAAAGCGTGGCCAACCATTTCTTCCAACCAGTCAGGAGAAATAACCTCAATGTCATTATTAATTAGCCCGATCAACTCGCCCCGCGCCAACTTGACAGCCTCATTGTTAAGCGCTGAGTAATTAAACGGCGCATCGATTCTGAGGATGCGGATATTGTCTGCAGTACTGAGTGATTTGAAATAATCCAATGTGGCCGGATCGTCCGAGCCATTGTCCACAATGATGATTTCGTAATGCCGGTACGTGGTTTTTTGTTGAATACTTGTAATGCACTGGCTCAGCAAGGCCAAGCCGTTACGGGTCGGAATGATCAAACTCACAAGCGGTTCAGCCCCCAAAGGCATCGCGTAATGCACCCGATAACCATTACCTATATTTTCCGTCTTGGCGGAAATATTCAAACGCTGAAAATGTGCATCGAGTGCCTGCACACCAGCCTCAACAGACGCGCCAGCACTGACAGCCAGACCTTGCCGTGCATGAAACAACAACTGCGGCAGATGCACAATCCGCTCTGGCGGCGCGTATTCTATGCAACGCAATGTCAAATCAAAATCCATCGCCTCACCCATCCCAAGTGAGTAACCACCTACTTGCTGCATCAAAGCCGTGCGATAGATGCCAAACCGCCCAATCAGATTATGTGACAGATGCAAGTCAGGGTTCCAATCACACTTAAAGTACGGGTCACACCGTTTTCCTTGTGAATCGATAACATCTTCATCCGCATAGATGATTTCGCAATTTACGCCATCATTTATGGCTCTAGCCAACACAAAAATTGCATTTGCAGCGATTGAATCAGTCGCATTTAAACGAAGAATCCAGCCACTTTTACCAGCCACCATGGTCAATGCTTTGTTACTTAGCAAGGCTATATCGGCTGCAGAACTTGCGACAACCTTAATGCGCGCATCCTCCTGCGCATACGCCTTCAGCAGCGCATGCACGTTAGCAGACGTCTCAGTACCGATGGCGATGCACAGCTCCCAGTGCGGGTAGAGTTGCTGGCGAACCGAGTCAACGGTGATTCGTAGTTCGTCAACCTTCGCTGCATCTACAGGCAGCAATATCGAGAACAGCGGCAGACGTGGCATGCCATCAATTTGCGCCAATAAATGAGCTTTTACTTGAGGACTTGGCGAATCAAATTCGCGTATCCATTCAGCGTAGTCTCTTTGCTTTGGGCTCATCTGGTCGATGGCAATAGCTGGCTTATTCAGCAATCGCTTAGCGGCATGTCCCAGCCAGCGTAAAGGAGCCATCAAACGCCAACTTCTGGAGGCCAACAGCGCTGCAAGCTGCTGCTCTTGCTGCACCAACAGCTGCTCTAACTGCGCTACGCGCTGTGCGCTCGAAGCATCAGTCATCTGTTATTTATTTCTGTAGTTTTAATCGTCAAAAACTGCCTCCTAGATTAGCTGGCAATTGATGTATTCCTTGATTTTATCGAATTATTATGTGTAAGATGCTGGATGAACAGCTTCTTAAAGCTGGTTTTAACAAAACCCAGCATGCTTATTCTTTTAAATAGAGCAGAAAAGTTACCTTTAACTATGAAAACCCAATTCAAACTACTGCTAACAGCCTTTACGCTCAGTATATTAGCCGCTTGCGGGAGTAACACCTCCACTAACTTTGAGGCTATCGGAAAATCTGCTTCTTTGACAGCCAGCCCACTGGGTAACGCGCCTGTGGCGCTGACAATGGCTGTTGATGCTTACCGGCCGCCTGCAAGTGCCGCAGCGCAAGAGCCCGCCATGAAACCGCGCGACATGAGCGCTGCCCCTGTGGCTGCCAGCATCTCCTTAGGTGGACCACTGGCCGGCCAAGCAGCTGCAGCCAACAAATACAACGCCAAGGATGCCAATGACCACATGGGCAAGCCCCTACAAATTGGCTTTAACCGTGATGTTGCACTGACCAGCACCCCAGCAGCTACCGAGCAGGTGCTGAAATGGAAAACTACAGCAACGGGTGGCCAAGTAGCGGCGATCAACTTCAACTCGACCGGTGCCAAAGGCATTCGTATAGGCCTTTTGGTCACAAAATTGCCAGAAACTGCGACGTTGCGCTTTTATGCTCACGGCGCGGAGACTGCGTTTGAGGTAAAAGGTGCTGAGATTTTGGCCGTTTTGGCTAAAAACTTGGCTTCTGGCGATAAAACCGACGATGCGCGAACGTATTGGAGCCCCTTTATTGACGGAAGTAATGGCACGGTTGAGATTGAAATCCCTGCTAACGTATCAATTAGCAGCGTTGATGTGTCCATTCCAAGCGTGTCACACTTGTTTATGTCAACCAAAGAGTCCAACACAGCGGTTGCTCAACTCACCTACAGCGGTGACATTAACTCTGGTTTGTCTTGTCAAGTAGATGTGAAATGCACGACACCATTGCCCGCTGCTAGCGATGCTGTTGCTTACATAAAATTCAACAAGAGTGGGGGCTCCTACATTTGTAGCGGTACCATGCTGAATGACAGCATAAACAGCAGTACACCCTATCTTCTCACGGCCAACCATTGCATTTCAAGCCAAACTGTTGCTTCCACACTGACCATATGGTTCAAATACCGTTCTCTGATTTGTAATGACGGCACCACGGGTGAGTATTATCCAACAGCATTGTCCCAAGGTTCAGGCCTGTTGTACACCGCCTACGCTACCGACAGCACCTTGTTACGCTTGAATGGAGCTCTGCCCACTTCTGTGCTTTTTGCGGGCTGGGACGCAAGCACAACGCCTGCAATGTCTACTGTTATTCACAATATTCACCACCCCTACGGCGATCAACAGCGCCTGAGCCGTGGCTCAGTCGCGGCATACCTCGGAAGTATCGCAAGTAACTTTCCTACAACTACAGCTGCAAGCGGTACCTTCCTAGGCGTTATTTTGACCAAGGGTTTAACACAGCCTGGCAGCAGTGGCTCAGGTTTGTTCAAAGGGACGGATGCGAACCCGCAATTAATTGGCCAATTGTATGGAGGTGAAGCGCCAAGCTGCTCAAACCCTACTGTTCACAACGTATATGGCCGGTTTGATGTGGCTTATAAAGCGGGTATGAGCACTTGGCTGAGCCCAGCTGCAGCGGCTCCTAACCCTAACCGCCAGCCTGTATATCGTTTTTTGAATAAGCAACTCAATGTGTATTTTTACACCATTAACGCCGCTGAGCGCGACAGCATACTGGCAACTCTGTCTGATGTGTTGGTTTACGAAGGCACCGCGTTTTATACATCGCCCACCGCCGCCGCTGGTTTCAGCCCAGTTTACCGCTTCAGAAACAATCTCAATGGTGCCTATCTGTACACGATCAGCTTGGCTGAGTACAACTCTATTTCGCAAAACTACCCGCAGTTTGTTTATGAAGGCATTGCGTGGTATGCAGAACCTTCTAGCGCTGCTGGCGGCCTGCCTTTATACCGGTTTAGAACAACGACCTCGCACATTTACACGGCGTATGAGTCAGAACGCTTGTCCATTCTTGCAAACTACCCCAGCTTTGTGTTCGAAGGCATTTCGTACTACATTCGCCAAACGCCTTAAGACTTAGCGTTTGGATAAAACATAGCCACTGGTGCAATGAGAGGTACCCGTTTCACTGGACGGGCAAGTTAAGTATTTTCCAATTCAGGTATGAGCCTGAAGGAGCCGTAGTTTAGGTAACTTTTACGATTGGGCT
>JAYWCQ010000067.1:0-8445 GCA_043780435.1 Polaromonas sp. | reverse complement strand
AACGGCTGAGCTGGCGGTGGATTTGATTGAAAGTTTGTTTGGCAAAAGCACCTTGATGCGAAGTGTGCGCGGCTGAAGGTCTTGCTATGATGGAAGCTTATTATGGAAGCACTCTACATCTCTACCGGCGTGGTCGCCTTGGCCGAAATGGGCGACAAAACGCAGCTTTTGGCCTTTATTCTCGCAGCTCGCTTTAAAAAGCCTGTCCCCATCATTCTTGGCATCTTGCTTGCCACCTTGGTGAATCACGGTTTGGCGGGCGCTTTGGGTGCTTGGATTACTTCAGTTGTCAGCCCAGACACCATGCGTTGGGTATTGGGCTTGTCATTCATCGCCATGGCCATTTGGACACTGATTCCCGACAAAATTGAGGAAGAAGAAACGCAAATCGCCCAAAAACTAGGCGTGTTTGGCGCAACTTTGGTCACCTTTTTCTTGGCCGAAATGGGCGACAAAACCCAAATCGCCACGGTCGCCTTGGCCGCCCACTACGGCGCGCCGCTGCTGGTCGTCATTGGCACGACGCTGGGCATGTTGATTGCTGATGTGCCCGCTGTTTTTGTAGGCAGCAAATTTGCCGACAAGATTCCCATGAAATTGGTGCACAGCATCGCTGCCGGTATTTTCGCGATTATGGGACTGCTGACGCTGTTGAAGGCGGAAAAGCTGTTTCAGTAACTCGTTTGGTAACCCGTTAAACAGCTGTCCATGCACCATGGTTTGCGCTGGACTGGATCGCTGCCGCCACAAACTGCACCCCCAGCAAACCATCTAGCGAATTCGGAAAGTGCAGCGCCAGCGGGTCGGTCGCCTGCCCCGAGCGCCGCGCGGCGATGGTTTCGGCCGCATCTGAGTACAAATTCGCAAAACCTTCGTGAAAACCTTCAGGATGCCCCGCCACAATGCGCGATGACCGAGCAGCCAACGGCAAAGTACCCGGTCCATTCGGCGTACGGTTTTGCGAGGGTGCACCCAGCGGCTTGAACGTCAACGCTTGCGGGCATTCTTGCTGCCATTCCAAGCTGCCCAGCGAGCCACTCACGCGAATGCGCAGCGCGTTTTCCACGCCCGCAGCCGCCTGCGTCACCCAAAAACTACCGCGAGCACCGTTGCTCAGACGCAAGAGCGCACCGGCAAAGTCGTGCGTGATGCGATCAGGCACGATGCTACCGACCTCGGCCGCCACTTGACTCACTTCCAACCCAGTGATGAAACGCAGCAAATTGTGCGCGTGTGTGCCAATGTCGCCCATCACCAGCGACGGACCACCGCGCTGGGGGTCTTCTTTCCAAGCCTTTTTACCTGACCCTGCAGAGGCGCGGCCGCCTTGCACGTATTCAACTTGCACCAGCCGAATGTCGCCCAACTCGCCGTTTGCCACCATGGCTTTGGCTTGGCGCACCATGGGGTAGCCGGTGTAGTTGTGCGTCAGGCAAAACACCAAGCCCGAGTCGTTCACGCGCTGGTGCAATTGCGTGGCTTCCAGCACGGTGTTGGTCATGGGTTTGTCGCAAATCACGTCAAAACCTTGCGTCAATGCTTCAAAAGCAAATTCAAAATGGCTGTCGTTCGGCGTCATGATGGCCACCACATCTGCGCCATCGCCGGCGATTTTGTTGCGCGCCGCTTCGGCTTTTAGCAAAGCCAAGCCGTCTGGGTAGCAGCGCTCAGTCTGCAAACCCAATTCACGCCCTGCGTTGATGGATTTTTGTGGGTCAGACGACAATGCCCCCGCCACCAGCTCGTAGCGGTCATCCAGCCGCGCTGCTTGTCGGTGCATCGCGCCGATGAACGAACCCCGCCCACCGCCGATAACGGCCAAGCGCAGGCGACGACCCAACATAGAGATAACGGGATTCAGTGACATGGCTGCTTACTTTCTATGTTTTTATTTTCACTTACCCCAGCGCAGAACCATGGGGTCCAGACGACGGGCGGTTTCAATCAGTCCCGCGCGGGTATCAGGATGTTGCGCTGGGAAGGGGTGGCGTGGTGCTTCGCACGCAATCACGCCACCTTCTTGCATCAATGACTTGCAGGCCAGCAAGCCACTTTGGCGATTCTCGTAATTGATCAGTGGTAACCATTGTTGGTACAAAGTGGTCGCTTCTTCACGTTTGCCCGCTGCAAAGGCATCCACAATCTTGCGAATGCCATCAGGGTAGGCGCCACCCGTCATGGCGCCTGTGGCACCGGCTTCCAAGTCCGGCATCAACGTGATCGCTTCCTCGCCATCCCACGGTCCTTCAACAGCTGCGCCACCCAAGCGGATCAATTCACGCAATTTTGACGCAGCGCCTGGCGTTTCTATTTTGAAATACGAGACTTGTTTGATCTCCTTGGCCATGCGTGCCAGCAAGGCGGCAGGCAGCGTGGTGCCACTGACGGGGGCATCTTGAATCATGATGGGAATGTCTATCGCATCTGACAGACGACTAAAAAATTCTAGCGTCTGATTTTCTGGCACACGTATCGTTGCGCCGTGGTAAGGCGGCATCACCATCACCATGGCAGCACCCGCTTTTTGTGCGCGTAAACTGCGTTCGGCGCAAATTTGCGTGCTGAAGTGGGTGGTGGTCACAATCACGGGCACACGACCTTTGACGTGCTCCAAAATGGTGGTGCTTAAGGTGTCGCGTTCTGCATCAGACAGCACAAATTGTTCGGAGAAATTAGCCAGAATACACAAACCGTTGGAGCCTGCGTCGATCATGAAATCTACCGCACGCCTCTGGCTGGCAAGGTCAAGTTCACCCGATGCTGTGAAGGTGGTTGGAACAACGGGGAAGACGCCTTTAAAGCGCGGGCTTGCGGGTTGTTGAGCAACCGTTTGAGTAGTCATTGAAGTAGCAGTCGTCATGATCAATTTGTTTTGTTTTTGTTGTAAACATCAATACATACGGCACCCAGCAAGACCAAGCCTTTGATAACCTGTTGCCAATCAATGCCAATGCCCATGATGGACATGCCATTGTTCATCACACCCATGATGAAGGCACCAATCACAGCGCCCAGCACCTTGCCCACACCGCCTGAAGCCGATGCCCCGCCGATAAAACAAGCGGCAATCACATCCAATTCAAAACCCAAACCGGCTTTGGGCGTGGCGGTGTTCAAACGCGCTGCAAATATCAACCCCGCCAATGCCGCCAACACCCCCATGTTGATGAAAGTGTAAAAAGTCAAGCGCTCGGTTTTGATGCCGGACAAACGCGCCGCTTTCTCGTTGCCGCCCAGTGCATAAATGCGTCTGCCAACCGTTGTTTTAGAGGTCACAAAGTCATAAGCAAACATCAACAAAAGCATCACAATCAGCACATTGGGCAAACCTTTGTAAGACGACAGCAGGTAGCTGAACGCGGTGATCATGGCGACAAAAACCAGATTTTTCACAACAAAAAATGCGGTAGGCTCATTGTCCATGCCGTGTTTGATGCGGTCAGCCCGGTCGCGCACTTTGCTGATCAGTAAACCCAAGGCGATCAAAACACCCACCACCAAAGACAAGATACGCAGGTTCTCACCCGAGAAAGGATCGGGAATAAAGCCGGTGCTTAACAATTGAAAATCTGCAGGGAAAGGCCCCACCGATGAACCGCCCAGCACCGCCAGCGCCAAACCCTTGAACACCAGCATGCCAGCCAGCGTCACGATGAACGACGGTATTTTGTAAAACGCCACCCAATAGCCCTGTGCAGCACCAATGGCACCACCTAATACCAAGCAGATAAGCGTGGCAGGCACAAAATGCATCTCATACTCGACCATCAACACGGCCGCGACCGCACCAACGAATCCGCACACCGAACCCACAGACAGATCGATATGCCCCGCCACAATAACAAGCAACATGCCCAGCGCCATCACAATGATGTAGCTGTTCTGCAGAATCAAGTTGGTCAGATTGAGGGGCTGAAACAGTGTGCCATTCGTCATCATCTGAAAAAACACCATGATGGCGACAAGTGAGATCAGTAGTCCATATTCGCGAAGATTGGTTTTTAGAAATCCTGCGCCACCACTGGGTTTTTTTGCTTCTAAATGGGTTGTTGTTGCCATGTCAATTCACTCCGGATGTCACGATAGATCGCATAATTTTTTCTTGGGTGGCTTCTGCAGCTGTAAATTCAGCCACAAACGTGCCTTCGTTGAGCACACAAATTCGGTCACACATGCCCAGCAGTTCCGGCATCTCACTTGAAATCATGATCACGCATTTGCCCTCGCTGGCCAGCTGCGCAATGATGGTGTAGATCTCGTACTTCGCGCCCACGTCAATACCCCGCGTGGGCTCGTCCAAAATGAGCACTTCGGGGTTGGAAAATAGCCATTTGCTCAGCACCACCTTTTGCTGGTTGCCGCCCGATAAATTGACGGTGCGCGCAAACACATTCGGGCTGCGAATATTGAGCTTTTGGCGATAGTCTTCCGCCACCTTGAATTCAACGCCTTCGTCAATCACGGTGTAGCTGGAGACCGCTTCCAAGTTCGCCAGTGTGGTGTTCCAGGCAATGGTTTCGTCCAAAACCAAACCGTAGCCTTTGCGGTCTTCGGTGACATAGGCGATGCCATGATCGATGGCTTTTTGTACGGTGCTGGTGTCAATGGCTTTGCCATGCAAATAAACGTCGCCGCTGATGCCTTGGCCATAGGTGCGGCCAAAAACACTCATCGCCAATTCGGTGCGTCCCGCCCCCATCAGCCCAGCAATGCCGACAATCTCACCGCGTTTGACATGTAAATCGACGCCTTTGATGACCTGCCGCTCGGCATGCACATCGTGGTGCACCTGCCAGTTTTTAACCTCAAAAACGGTAGCGCCAATGTTGGGGGTGCGCTTGGGGTAGCGGTCCGCCATTTCACGGCCCACCATGTGTTTGATGACCTGGTCTTCGCTGATCGGCTCTTGCGTGCAGTCCAGTGAAGCCACCGTGGCACCATCGCGCAGCACGGTGATGGCATCCGCCACTTTGGCGATTTCGTTGAGTTTGTGCGAGATCAAAATGCAGGCGATACCCTGGCGTTTGAGCTCTAAAAGCAACTCCAGCAAGGCGTCGCTGTCGGTTTCGTTCAAGCTGGCGGTGGGTTCGTCCAAAATCAAGAGTTTGACTTCCTTGGACAAGGCCTTGGCGATTTCAATCAACTGCTGTTTACCCACGCCTAGGTTGGTGATCAGTGTATTCGGTGATTCTTTCAAGCCCACTTTTTTAAGCAAGGCTTGCGTTTTTAAAAACGAGGTATTCCAGTCGATCACGCCAAACTTGGCCTGCTCGTTGCCCAGAAAAATATTTTCGGTGATCGACAGCAAGGGCACCAAGGCCAGCTCTTGGTGGATGATGATGATGCCTTTGTGCTCGCTGTCGGCAATGCCTTTAAAGCGGCAGGGCTCGCCGAGAAATTTGATCTCGCCTTCGTAATCACCAGCGGGGTAAACGCCGCTGAGCACTTTCATCAGGGTTGATTTCCCAGCCCCGTTTTCACCCACAATGGCGTGAATTTGGCCAGCTTGTACCGTTAAATTGACATTGTTCAACGCTTTGACGCTGTGGAATGCTTTGGTGATACCGCGCATTTCTAGAATGGGATCAGCCATAATGCCTCTCGTTAACTGCTATGTCTGCTGTTTTTGCCATGGGTTTGGGTTGTCCGATCTGCCTACATCGTATGACAATGCGCCCAGAATGTAAAAAGGCTCTGCACTTATCGGCACAGAGCCTGTCACATGAGCTGTGGGTCAGCCGGGTTTTATTTCAGTTGTTCTTCTTTGATATAGCCGCTACCGACCAAGACTTGTTTGTAGTTGGACAAATCCACACTGACCGGTTTCAGCAGGTAAGACGGCACGACTTTGACCTTGTTGTTGTAGGTTTTCGTGTCGTTGATTTCAACTTTTTTGCCGCTCATCATGGCATCGACCATGTTGGCCGTCACTTTGGCCAATTCACGCGTATCTTTGAAAATCGTAGAGTACTGCTCTTTGCGAATGATGGACTTGACCGATGGCACTTCGGCATCTTGGCCGCTCACAAACGGGTAGGGCTGGCCAGCGCTGCCATAACCCACACCTTTGAGTGATGACAAAATACCGATGCTCAAACCGTCATACGGAGATAGCACAGCATTTACTTTGGCTTTACCGTAGTAGGCACTCAGCAAGTTGTCCATTCGCGCTTGCGCCACAGCACCATCCCAGCGCAGGGTCGATACTTTGCTCATACCGATTTGTTTGCTTTGGACAACCAGTTTGCCGCTCTTGATATACGGGTCAAGCACAGACATGGCGCCGTCATAGAAGAAAAAAGCATTGTTGTCGTCAGCCGAGCCGCCAAAGAGTTCGATATTGAAAGGCCCCTTGCCTTCTTTCAAACCAAGTGCCTTTTCAAGCGACTGCGCTTGCAGCACGCCCACTTGGAAGTTGTCAAATGTCGCATAGTAATCCACATTCTTGCTGCCAACGATCAGACGGTCATACGCCACAACCTTGATGCCTTTGTCGGCCGCTTTTTGCAGCGCATTGGACAGTGTTGAGCCGTCAATCGCAGCAATCACCAAAACCTTCACACCTTTGGTGATCATGTTTTCAATTTGTGCCAATTGGTTGGGGATGTCGTCATCGGCGTATTGCAAATCGGCTTTGTAGCCTTTGGCTGCCAAAGCGGCGACCATGCTGTTGCCGTCGCTCACCCAGCGGGTTGATGTTTTGGTGGGCATCGCGACACCCACTGTGCCCTTATCTTGTGCGCTAGCCACAGGAGTGCCGAACGCGAAACCCAGCGTGATGGCGGCAGCAAGTGCCTTGAGAGTAGTTCTGCGTGCTTTCATGGTTCTCCAATTTTTGGTTGAGTTGTTGTCAATGCTCTGTGCCATCTAGCGCAGATACCGCATCATACGGATTTGATTGATAATCTTCTAATGCTAATTTCACGCTGTGCAATACATTAATCAATATCGGTAAAAACCCGTATAAAAATTTAAAACCATGACAAATTACATGCACTGGTTCATACGTTCACGGCTTAAAACGCGCCAGCTGTTGCTGCTTGTTGCGTTGGCAGAGCATGGCAACATCCACAAAGCGTCTCAGTCGCTGAGCATGACCCAGCCCGCCGCGTCAAAGCTACTCAAAGATTTGGAAGACGCTTTGGAAGTATCCCTCTTTGATCGTTTGCCCAGAGGCATGCGTGCCACCTGGTACGGCGAGACCATGATCCGTCACGCGCGCGTCGCCCTGGGTAGTTTGAACCAAGCGCATGATGAGCTGGAAGCCGCCAAGGCGGGACAGTTCGGTCAGGTTCATGTGGGTGCTATTTCTGCACCCGGTTTGGCGTTGTTGCCGCCCGCCGTGGCGATGGTGAAGCGGGAACATCCCAATTTGCGAATTGCCTTGCAAATCGAATCCAGCGACATTTTGATCGAGCGTTTGAACCAGGGCAGGCTGGATATTTTGGTAGCGCGCTTGTTTGCGCAGCATGACAAATCTCAATTACGCTACGAAATGCTGTCGGACGAAGCGGTTTGTGCGATTGCCCGACCTGGTCATCCCTTGCTCAGTATGCACGCGCCAAGTTTGCATGATGCTGTCAACATGGGCTGGATCATCCCACCCGACGGCAGTGTGTTGCGCCATCGGTTTGACCTGATGTTTCAAGAGGTGGGCTTGCAGACGCCCGTTAATGTCATCGAAACAGGCTCGTTGATGTTCACCACCAAAATGCTGCAGCAAAGCGACATGATCAGCGTCGTCGCGACCGACGTGGCGCGCTACTATGCTGATCACGGTTTGTTGGCTATTTTGCCCATGTCATTGCCCTGCCAAATGGACTCTTTTGGCATCATCACACGGCGTGACAGGTTGTTGTCACCTGCTGCAAAAGTCATGTTGCGTGCGCTCAAAACGGCCGCTATGTCGGTCTATGGCAAGCAGCTTGATTTGACAGCCGATGAAGCGCCTAGTTCCAGCCTGCGTCGACCTTGAACTCTTGCGCGGTGCACATCGCGCCATCGTCCGCCGCTAAAAACAACACCATGTTGGCAATGTCAGAGGGTTGCAATTTATCGGGCAGGCATTGGTTGCGTTTGATGGCTTCTTCGCCTTCCGCGTTCAACCACATTTTGATCTGGCGCTCGGTCATCACCCAGCCTGGCGACACGGTGTTGATGCGAATTCTGTCAGCCCCCAGACTCTCTGCCAAACCACGCGTCAAGCCGTTGACGGACGACTTGGCGATGGCATAACAGGGGTAATTGCCGCCCTTGGTTTGCCAGCCGGTTGAACCAAAGTTGATAATAGAGCCGCCTTTAAGCCGCTGCATACCCGGCACGATGGCCTGGATCGCAAAAAACGACGGCCGCTGGTTGACGGCCATGCGTTCATCCCAATATTCGGGGGTGACTGATTCAAGCGTGTGGCGGTCGTCCCGCGCCACGTTGTTGACCAAGGTTGAA